>NZ_CAPDXS010000009.1:0-22721 GCF_948601915.1 uncultured Acetatifactor sp.
TGATCTGTCATAAACCCCCATTGCACACCGAATTCATCAATGAAGTTACCCGACAATTTACTGTATGGCAATTCCGTGAAAGGGTCTATGACGTTCTTTATATAGTAGTATTTCTTTTATTTTTCTTCAATACTTGTCGCCCTGACATGTATTTTTTTGATTTCATCAGACATTGATTTCCATATCTGCGTATAGGGATATTCAGCAGCAATAAAACGAACTGGGACTAATTTTTAAGACTTTGGGAAACTGTTCTCAACCATAATCCGCGCTGCGTGTTCCAGCAGATACTTCCGCCCGTCCTGTCTGGCCAGCTCCAAATATCGGGGCAGCAGATTGGAGTGAATGGCGTCCAGGGAAACCAGGACGGCGATCCGCTGGTATTCCTGCAGTTCAGGGGGATAGCAGTCCCTCTCCCAAAACAGCGGCGCAAATTGCTCCACACAGCGGGGGCGCAGGGCAGGCATGGCCAACAGCGCCCGCCGGTTCACATACTCATGGGAGTCCTTCGCAAAGTCCAGGATCAGGTCTTTGACTTCCCGGCTGCATGGGCACTCCGGCAGGTAGGCGGCAAACTGCCACCTGGCTTCCGGTTCCGGGGAGCGGACGGCACAGCGGCACAGGGCTTCGAACCAGGCCGGATGTCGTGCCGTCCGCTGGATCAAGCCCTCGCCCTCGTTATCCCTTGCGATCAGGTAGAGCATTTCCGCCAGCAGTCGCTCCTCTGCCTGTCCGGCCTTGAAATCCGTGAGCACTTGGCAGAAGGCATCCCATACATCCTCCCAGGCCGGGTAGTCGATCTCCCACTCCCCGCCGATCTCCTGGGCGTTTTTTCCCGGATAGGTAGTTTCCTGCCACCGACGGAACTTTGCCGCCTGCTCCAGCAGGCGCTTACGGATGCCTTTTGCCATATGCTCCCCTCACAGTTCTTTGCTCAGCTCCTTCAGCTCCAATGCCTCCCCGGTTCGGCAGTCCGGGATGTCTGCTCCGCGCTGGGGACAGCTTTTATCAACAGATTCGGCAGGCGCGGAACCTCTCCATGGTGGGGATGGGCGTGATTTCAATGGCTCCGTCATAGAGGATGACCGGCGGCTCTCCCTCCGGCGCCTCCGCCCAAAACAGTTTGATGTACCCGGTCACTTCGATTCCTCTGCCATGCTCCAATCGCACAGGTTCTCGTTCTGCGTCACCCGGCGCAGCTCGTCCCGCACCTCCATCAGGGCAAAGCCCAGCAGATTCTGGCCCCGCCACTTCCGGGGATCTAAAGCCTCCGGCGAACTGGCCGAGAGGCGGATGCCCCAGATGCTATCATAGGGGCTGGCCTCCACCAGCACCCTGTCCCCGGTGGAGAGGAGGAACTCCCGGAGGGAGCGGTTCTGGCTGAATTTGCACCAGTTTCCATTGAGCACAATGGCATATTTGAACCTGTCCCACACTTTCTGGTCAAAGCCCCGCACCTTGCGCCCCAGAGCCTTGATCTCCCCGGGAACGCTGCACGCTAAGATCTGCTCCCGGATCTCCCGGTCGCCGAACAGCTCCGCCTTGCCCGCCATCATGTACTGCTCCATGCAGAGGTAGTGGTGGGCGATAGAAAAGAAGTCCTCCATCCACCACTGGCTGAGACAGCTCTGGGTAATGCTGCCGTCCCGGGCGGGCTGGTGTCCCCAGAACAGGCACATCTCCCGCTTCCGGCCAGCAGCAAACTCCTGTTCGACCCATTGACGGGTGTACTTTGGCCGCCCCTCCGGCTGCCATGCATCTACCCAGCAGTCGCCATGTTCCAGCACTTCGCCGCTGTCCTCGTCATCCCACCAGCCCTTCCAGGTTACCGGCTCCGGAAAGAGGGCCCGGTATTCCGCCTGCTCCTCCTGCGAGAGGGTGTCCAGCCAATCGCCAAATCGATATCTGTAACTCTCCCCATAGCCCATGCGCCAGCCGATGGAGTATCGCTCGATCTCCCGGAAAGCCAGCCAGAGGGGCGGCATGATTTTCTTATCCTGTAATGCCATAGTTCATTTCCCTTTCCTGTTAAATGTGGCGCAGTTTTCTCCTGATATCCGGTGGGGGTGCCGCCCAGGGATGTGGCCTGCGCCAGCTCTGCTTTAGTCAGCTCCCCCCTGCATTTTCTTCAGCAGCTTCACAATCCGCTCCCGATTCTTCGCAGTCTTCATGAAGGTGGGGAGATGGTCAGCCTGGGTTCTCTTAGGAAGGCCGAAAGGCTTTTCCCGCAAATCGGCGCTGAGATAGTCGATCAGATAGGCCAGATGTTCCCGGTTGATGGCCCAGACCGGCTTGCCCTGGAAGTAACTCAGGAACCACAGCTCCAGGCCGAAATAAGGCTCCTTCCCCTCCCGGATTTCATCGGCATAGGAGAAACCCTGCGCCGTTCTAAGCACTTCCCCCGGCATCCTTGACTTACAGTAGGGGCAGGCCACATGGAGAACCGGAAAACGCTGCTTTGCTTCGTCCTGGATTTCCACCCGATAGTACCTGCCGCAATGCCTGCACTGGTTGTGGACAGCATAGCGGTACACCGTGCGGTCGCGGGTCATTTGATGGCCGCAGCCATGGCAGCGGAAAAAGGCATTGTCCCTGTCCGCCGTCACCACGCCCGCCCCCTGGCATTTGGGGCATTTCGCCTGGATGCCCAAGGTCAGGGCGCTGTATGCGCTATAGGTAAAGTAAGGCTTATCGATGATTCGGCTCATGCATCCACTCTCCTTTTCGCCTGCGGCCGGTCTGACAGCGCTCTTTTGCAGGCCCATCGCCAACTCCGGACATTCCGCCAGCGCCAATCCTCCAGTCCGCCGTCTCCCTCTGCCTGCGTCAATCCTCCCGTCCGCCGTCCCCGCACGTTTCAGCCATTCCTCAACTTTCCTCACTCCTGTTCCTTATAGCTGGCTTCAATGTCAATGAAGCTCACATACACGGCGCAGACTTCTCCGCTTGCATCGTATCCGAAGTAGACAGGGTAATACCCGTCCCCCCAGCCGGAAGCGAAGATGGGGAGGTTGCAGTCCGTATCCGGCACTGTCCAGTTGAGCCAGTCTCCGTAGCTCCCCTGATACTTAGGGTGGATGCCGGCGTTCTCCTCCAACAGATCGCAGAACAGATCGTTGTAAGGGTCAATGTCCGGATCCTCCTCCAGCCGCCTGCTCCAGTACGCTTTGAAGGCTTCCTGGGTCTGGATGTCCGCGATACAGCCCATACCGGCGTCCACACCGAAGCCGAAGTAATCGCCATCCTCCAGTCCCTCGTCCAGATTCTCATTGCCCACCATGCCCAGCTCGTACCGAACCGGCTTTTCCCCGCTGACCACTGCCTTGACGCAGGCATAGCGGTCGCCGTATTTCTCACTGGGCACCACGCAAATCTGCAGCGGGTAGGTTCCGGCGGGAACCGTCTGAAGGAAGGGCTGAGCGTCCTCCAGTTCCACCATGGGGTCGCAGGCAAAAATCCTGCCGGTAGGGAAATGCACCTTGCCGATGTCCAGCACATCCACCGCCATATTCCCGATGGACTTCTCCGTAAAATAGGTGTCCAGGTCGAATTTGTATGACAGTTTGTCCTTGATTGCTTCGTATTTTTTCATCCATTCTGTTGTAGGCATACTTGTTTCCCTCCTGTTCAATGCAATCCGCGGGGATTGCTCCTTTCTTCGCAATCATCCATTATGCTCAGCAATTCCCTTAGCTCTCATGGGCTAATCCTCATGCTTTTCATCGGCCAGATTCTTCTTCAAGGCTTCTTTCATTTTTTCGCCAAAGACTCCGCTTCATCCAGCATTTGTCCCACGCTGTCCATGGTTGTCGGATTTCCGGCCATTTCATTCCCCACATGAAAAATGAAGGGGAGCCCCGTTTCGTCCGGAAAGGTGAAAATATGATCCGTAAAACTTTACAAATCAATTATACCGCAAATGTATTAAAATTTCTACTCTCACAATGTGAAGCCCTTGGGAAATGATCTTCTATATGAATAATTCAGGTTTAGTAGTATTTATACTGCTTAACGATTTCACTTGCCGTGAAACCAGACTGCATAACGCTGACTGGTTCATTCGCATGATTACATTAGGCAGCATTCAGCGTTATGCAGTATAACTTCATGTTACATCGTCGCAAAGGTAAATCAGACGAGTCATAATAGAACCTCCACCTTACCACCAGACTTTAGAAAAGGGGCATAATAGCACAATGGGGATGAATATTTTTGACCATATATAAAACTGCCGAGTTTGCGGCGGTCATCGGGGTACACCCGCACTTAAAGCATTTCACCGCAATTCCAGGGCAAGCCCGAGTAACGGCCAGCATCACTTTACGCTCGTGTGAAAACTGTGGTGACAGTGATGATGTCATCGTCGATCTGCGCAAAAATCTCGCCGTTCATCTTGTGCATGAGCCGTCTGCAAATGTAACGTCCCAGCCCGCTGCCACCAATGTTTTCCGCATTTACTCCGCGCCAAAAGCTCTCGAAAACATGCGGAAAATCGTCCTTCACAAGCGTACAACCACCGTTAAAGAGACATCCAGGAGCGCTATGACGGCTTCTGCAGCAGGATGCGCGAAGCCAGGTACAGAATATCCAGAAAAAACCTCATCATGGACATAGACTATGAGCAGTTGGCCGCCCAGATCCGGGCAGGCGAGGTCATGGCCCTGTTCTGCCGCAACGACAGGCTGGCTGTGAAGACGATCCGTAGCCTGCGGGAGAGGGGGGCTGCGGATTCCGCCGCGGGCCCGGAGCGACCATGGGCGGTGGACGCGCGGACAACCACTCTGGCTAACTGCTCCAGCCAACTGTTCCGCCCAATCGCTCCGGCCATCCGCTCCGCCCAATCGCAGATCCATCCCAGACGCAATACTGCCCTCCGAGGCCAGAAGCCTTCGGAGGGCAGCTTATTATCCTTTGATCGACCCGACGAACACGCCTTTCACAAAATATTTCTGCAAAAACGGGTACACGCACAATATGGGCAAGGTCACGATCACCGTCACGCAGTATTTCACCAGCTCCCGGTAGGCCGTGGCCCCCTGGACGCTGTTCACGGACACGCCCCCCGCGCTTCCCACCGAGCTCATGGACACGTCGTTCATGACCAGGATCTCCTTCAGCAGGAGCTGCAGCGGATATCTGGCCCTGTCCTTCAGCAGCACCATGGCGTTGAACCAGGAGTTCCAGTTGCCCACCAGGTAGTAGAGGAAGATGACCGCCAGCACCGGCTTTGAGAGAGGCAGTATGACGTTCATCAGGATCTTCGACTGGGAAGCCCCGTCGATCACCGCCGCCTCCTCCAGGTCATAGGGGAAGGACTGGAAGCCCGTCCGCAGGATGATCATGTTCCATGTATTCAGCGCCGTGGGCAGCACCATGGCCCACACATTGTTGTAAAGCCCCACCTGCTTCATCACCAGGAACCAGGGAATCAGGCCGCCGCCGAAGAACATGGTGATCGTGATGATGACCATCACCGCTTTCTTCAAAAGCAGCTCCCGCCTGGAGAGGGCATAAGCGCCCATGATCGTGAACAGCATGTTCACCGCGGTGCCCAGCCCCACATAGAGAAAGGTATTCTTGAATCCCACCAGCAGGCTGTCGTCTTTGAAGACAAGTTTGTAGCCGCTCATGGTGAACCCCAGAGGCTTCAGCAGAAGCCCCCTGTGGGCGATCAGATCCGTGGGATTGCTCACCGACGCGAACAGCACATGCAGCATGGGATACAGGCAGATCAGTGTCAAAAATGTCAGGATTCCATAGTTCACGATATTGAATATCACATTTGCGGGAGTCCAGCGCCCGATTCTGTTCTTTTTCTTATCCATAGCCGTCCCCCCTTAGAAAATGCTGATTTCCGAATACTTTTTGGACACCCTGTTGGTGAACCACAAAAGCAGGAAATTCACCGCTGAGCTGATCAGGCCTACGGCAGTGGCGAAGCTGTAGCTGGCTTCCTGCAGGCCGCGCCTGTACACATAGGAGGCGATGACGTCCGCCGTCTCATAGGTGAGCGAATTGTACAGCAGTATGATCTTCTCATGTCCCGAAGCCATCAGGCCGCCCACCGCGAAGATGAAGAGGATGATGATGGTGGGGCTGATCTGGGGCAGGGTCACATGCCACATCTTGCGGAACCTCCCCGCGCCGTCAATCTCCGCGGCCTCATACAGGCCCGGATCGATGGAGCTCATGGCGGAGAGATAGATGATGGAGTCCCACCCGATATTCTGCCAGATCCCCGAGAACGTATAGATCGGCCGGAACATGTTGGCATAGCCCAGGAGGGAGGCGTGCTCCGTCCCTGTGATCCATTCCACCAGCTGGGTCAGGATGCCGCCCGACTGGGTGAAGATATGGATCATACCGCAGATGACCACCAGGGAGATGAAATGGGGCATGTAGGTGATTGTCTGTACGATCTTCTTGTAGCGCATGGCCTTCACTTCATTCAGCAGCAGGGCCAGGAGGATGGGGGATGTGAAGCCGAATGCCAGCCCCCAGATATTGAGCATGAACGTGTTCCTGACAGTCCTGCCGAAAAACGGGCCCGACAGGAAATCCTTGAAATGCCGCAGGCCCACCCACTGGCTGTCGGCAAAGCCGAGCAGGGGCTTGTAATCCTTGAACGCCAGCAGGACGCCCCACATGGGCGCATAGCAGAATACGATATACCACAGCAGCACCGGGACCAGCAGCAGATATGCAAACGAATTCTTCTTCAGGTCTTTCCGTAATGCGGTCTTAAAACTTTCCTTTTTGGTCTTCCTTTTCATAGCGGACTCCAATCCTTTCGGGCAGCGGCATCCCCACGCGGAAATCCGCCGCCCCCAACAAGAAACTCTGCCTCAAATCCGGTCCCCGCCGGGAAGGCGGGAACCGAAGCTGTTACAAGCCGTTATGGGAATGCTCTCCGATTATCTCGCGTTATAGCGGTCCAGCGCAGCCTGCCACAGGCTGAGGAATTCGTCCATTCCCTGGGCCTTGGCATTGTCCAGGAACTCGTCGTAGGCGTCCACTTCCAGCTGTCCCATGATGATCTTGGAGAAGTATTCGTTCCTCATTGTGGAGAGGATGGTCCCCAGCTCGCCCTCTCTTGCCGCTTCCTCCGCGGTAAGGGTCACAGGGGGCATGGTTATGGAAGAATCCATGTTGGTAGTCCAGTAGTCGCGGATGTCTCCGGAGTAGCTGCCCTCGGCCGTGATCAGAGGATTGGAGTTGTGCTCGTCACGGATGTTGGCCCCGTCATGGATGCGGTACTTCCAGATTAGGTTGCTCACCGGCTGTCCCTCAGGGTCATTGTACATCAGGCCGTCCGCGAAGAAATAGGGAAGCCCGTTCTCGTCCACCAGATGCACATCGCCGTAGGAACCATAGTTGTAGATCTCCCAGCCCTTCTTGGTGAACGCGAAGTCAAGGAAAGCGCAGGCCGCCTCGACGTTCTCGCACTGGGTTGTGACGGCAGCGGTGGAACCGGTCCTCTTGAAGTTGCGGTAGGTCTGCTTGGACTGATCCCCCTTGTTCAGGACAGGGTTCAGGGCCGCCACGAAATCGATATTGTTGTCCTCTTTCCAGTATCCCCACATGGTATCGGGGGAGTCCATCATCACCGCACAGTCGCCGGATACCGCTTCCGCCATCCTCTGGTTGAAATCGGCGGTAGCCCAGTCCGTGTTCAGCAGGCCTTCCTTATACCAGTTCTGCATGGTGGTCAGATACTCCTTCGCGCCCTCCTGGGCAGGACCCCACGCCACCTTTCCGTCATCGTCCACGAAGGTCCAGTCCCATACGCCGTAAGCGCCGTTGATGATGCCCGTGAAGATCTGTCCGTAGTTGGAGCCGTAGTTGAGGGGCTGGCTGTATCCCTGCTCCTTGCAGGCCACCAGGAAGTCATGGAGCTCATCCACTGTCTCGGGGATGGGCAGACCGGTCTTGTCCAGGGCCTCCTGCTTGATCAGCAGCCCGAACCAGCACCATTCATTGTAGGGAGCGATTCCGTACACGCCGCCGATGACGCCCTCGTCCGTCACCGTGGTCTTCCTCCTCTCCTCGTCGGAGTTCCTCCAGGCGGAATAGTTGGGCATATATTCGTCCACTACATCCGTCAGATCCAGGTAGGCGCCCTCGTTCACCCCTGCCGCGATGCCGCCGGTGTAGCGGTCAGCGCCGATGATGATGTCCGGCAGCTCGCCGCTGGCGATCATCAGGTTGAATTCCGTCCCTTCCTCTCCCAGGGCGGGCACGATGAAATTCAGCTTGATCCCGGTCAGCTCCTCCAGCTGGTTGAAGACACGGTGGTCGTTCAAATCGGGGCAGACGCTGGACAGGATGGAGTTATTTGCCATCCACACATCCAGGGTCACTTCCTCCTTCCAGGGATACGCGGCGTAGTCGTTGGGAATGGCCTGGTCGAAGACATCCCCCAGGTATGTATCGTTCAGGGTGGTGTTCACCGCATTGATCTCATCTTCCGTAGGCGCCGTATTTCCGCGCAGGGATGTCAGGTCCTGTGCCTCAGAGGCCCCGCTCTCTACCCCCCCGGACTCCTCCTGGGCATCCGCCTCAGGCTGACTCTCCTCCTTGCTCTCGGATTCGGCGGAAGCGCCTGCGTCCGAGGACTGCGTCCCGCCGTCGGAGCCGCATCCGGCCAGCATACCGGCGGTCATGGACATGGCCAATAACATGCCTATCATCTTTTTCTTCATAATTTCTCTCCTTTTATGGGTTTTGCTGTTCCCTAACCTTAATAAATCTTCATTCCGTTCCTACTTCCTGCTGGGAACCTCCGTCCGCCACCTTCACTTTCATGACAAGCCCCTGCGCGTAATCTCCGAATTTCTCCCCGAACAGGTTCATGCCGCCCACATGCTGGGCATCGGGCTTGACTCCCAGTTTGAAACTGATGTAATTCCTTTTCTCCAGCTGGAGGGCCTCCAACGACAGATCCGAACACTTGATGTCATCCTCGTAGCATCCCAGGGAATTGATGCGGATGGATTTGTACATGCCGTACTGCGTCATGGTATCCCCCCACCATTCCGGGTTCAACCGCCCCCTCCTGCCGCCGAAGTCCCCCGGCAGCGTCATGGTAGCGGCCTCCAGCCCGTTTACCCAGACAGTGATGTCGGAGGGCCATTCGTTCTGATACCCCGGCGCTTCCGAACAGATTTCAAACGAGAAGGACACCTCCTGGGTCTGGCCGCTCTTCATCAGATGCGTGGGAAAGCGGTACTCCACGTATCCTGTGTTGAACCAGAGCAGCTGGGCCTCGCCCCGGTTCTGCCAGTAGAAGCTGGAGGGAAAATCCTCCACTCCCAGATAGCCCTTTTCGCTGATGATTCCGCAGTTTCCGTTTACCTCGCAGTCGAAATAGTTTCCGATCGGCATGGCGAACTTGAACACCTTGCTGCCCTCCTGCTCCGTCTTGTGCCTGAATGCGTTCAGATAGATATCCTCGAACGAAATACCGCACACCTTCTGCGCGCCACGCACGCCGGGCTGTTCGATCACCGATATCATCCCCGCCTCCTCCAGGACCTTCACATGGAGCGCCGCCGATGACTGGGGCAGCCCGAACTCGGCCGCCATCTCGCTGATGTTCGCCGACCTCTCTATCAGGAGCTTCAGCATCTCCAGCCTCACCTCCGACGACAGGGCCTTGCCCACCAGCGCTGTCTGCTGCAGATTACTCAGATCCAGCGTAATCCTCTTCTTGCTTGCCTTCAACCCAATCCTCCCTTCCTCCTTGAGATTTTGCTCTTTCCACTTTCCAACATAATTTTTGTTTCTAATTTGTTTTTCCATATCCAGAATAACCCTGTATTTTTTGTTTGTCAATTGTTTAAAACATAATAATTGTTTGTTTTATTTTTGTATGATTTTCACAATCTCTAATCCGTTCTCTTGACATTCTGACTCCAAAAAGCCATTTCATGTGCAACATGTACATATTTTTTGAATATTATTGTGCATTTACTGCATGGATTTTCCCTGAGTTTTCTAGTATCCTAAGTTTGGGCATTCCATCTTTTCTGTTCGTTTTTCCATTTATAACATTTTTTATGTTTTTAATTGTTTTCCTTTTTGCTCATTTATAACAGAAAATTTGGAATGTCTGATTTTAGAGCAAAAATTCAGATAAGTTCAGATAAGCAAGATTCAGATAAGAAAGGGAAAACGTGAAGAAAGCATCGAACTCCAAATCCGCCGGCAGGACGATCGGATCGATCGGATTGGGCATCCTTCTCCTGTCGTGCTTCCTGATTGTCATTCTATACAGAAAGGGGACAACCGCCATGCAGACCACATTCGAGCTTCATACCGATTTGTCACAGACCTGTTTCACCAACGACCTGGGCGTCACCGATATCGGAGATCCCTTCGTGCTCAAAGTCGCGCCGGACGTATACTATATGTACTGCACCTCCGCGCCTACCACCGGCTACTACTGCTGGAAATCCAGCGACCTGGTCCACTGGGGGGACAAGAAGATGTGCTATGTCAGGAAGCCGGACTCCTGGTGCACGGACTGCTTCTGGGCCCCGGAGGTAGTGGCCCGGGACGGAAGGTACTACATGTACTATACCGCCAAGAACCAGAACGACAGCCTGCGCATCGGCCTGGCCGTCTCCGACGCCCCCGACGGCCCCTTTGAGGACGTGAAGAACGAGCCCCTCTTCGACTTCGGATACGCGGCCATCGACGCCAATGTGTTCCTGGACGACGACGGGAAGAACTATCTGTACTATTCCAGGGACTGCTCCGAGAACCGGGACGATTACATGAAAAAGAGCGAGATCTACGGCGTGGCCCTCAGCGCGGACCTGCTGTCCGTGGAAGGGGAGGCCGTCAAGCTGCTGACCCCGGAGCAGCGGTGGGAGAAGGCCCCCGGGGACACCTGGTGGAACGAGGGGCCTGAGATGCTCAAGCACGACGGCCGATATTACATGACCTACTCCGCGAACTTTTTCGCCAGCCCCTCCTATTCCCTGGGCTACGCCGTCTCCGACTCCCCCCTGGGCGTCTTCGTGAAGGCCCAGGAGAATCCCCTGCTGACCTCGGGGCTCCGCAGGGACGTGTCGGGCACCGGGCACCACAGCTTCACCTACTCCCCGGACGGCACCCAGATCTGGGCGGTCTACCATTCCCATACCTACCCGGCGGACCCCAGCGGCAACCGCAAGGTGAACATGGACAGGGTGGGCTTCACCGCGGACGGAAAGATGTTCATCAGCGGCCCCACCACCTCCGCCCAGCCCATGCCCTCCGGCCTCTCCACCGCTGACGTCACCGGGCGCTTCCAGGCCGGCTTCGGGGCCCAGGCAGAGGGGACGGACAGCGCGCTGCTCACGGACGGCCTGTTCTCCGTCTCCTCCAGGCACTCATGGCTGGAGACCGAGGCCCCTGCCGAGGAGGGGATTGTGAAGATAACTCTGTCTTCGCAGGATGCCCTGCCCGTCTGCGGCATCGCCATCTACCCCGGCGTAGAGTGCCTGGGCGATATCTCCTCCGTGGGCCTGCGCCTTGGGCAGAAAGCCTCCTCCGAAGATTTCGTCGTGGAGGAGGGCATGACGTCACCGCTGCTTCTGTATTTTGACGCCTGTGAAACGGACACCATCGAGATCACCCTTTCCCTCCGCGAAGGGCAAAGCGTCACCAGGCTGTCGGAAATCAGCGTTTTGTCCGAAATGAACTAAAAGGAAAGGAACGATCACCATGAAAAGAACAGAATATCCGAGACCACAATTCGTCCGCAGGGACTGGCTCTGCCTGAACGGGACCTGGGACTTTGCTTTCGACGATGAAGGCCTGGCCGCCTCCCAGCACTGGGAGCTGGATTCCCATGGGCTGGACGGCAGGATAGAGGTGCCCTTCTGCTTTGAGAGCAGGCTCAGCGGCATCCAGGACACGTCCATCCATGACCGCGTCTTCTACAAAAGGCGCTTCAGCATCCCCGGGGAATGGAGCGGGCGGCGGATACTCCTGCATTTCGAGGCAGTTGACTACGAGTGCACCGTATATGTGAACGGCGTTCCCTGCGCCCGGCACATCGGAGGGAACGCGGGCTTCTGCGCGGACATCACCGATTTCCTGAGAGGGGAGGGGGAGCAGACCCTGGCCGTCTCCGTATACGATCCGGCCAGAGACGAGACCATCCCCCGGGGCAAGCAGTTCTGGGAGGAGAAAAGCGCGGGCATCTGGTACACCAGGACTACCGGCATCTGGCAGAGCGTCTGGCTGGAGCCGGTGGACGCCTGCCATATCTCCCATGTGAAGTTCACCCCGGACATCGACCATGATACGGTGACCCTGGAGGCGGAATTCTCCGCTTACGCGGAGGAGATGTACCTGGAGGCGGACATTTCCTTCCAGGGCGACCCTGTGTGCCGGGACCGCTATCTGGTCAACAACCGGAGCGTCTTCTGCCGCAGCATCCATCTGTCCAAGGACCATATATTCTACGGCGCCGCCCATGAGAAGGCGCGCCTGTGGAGCCCGGAGAACCCTGCCCTTTTCGACATCACCCTGCGCCTGGTCGTGGACGGGCGCACTGTGGATACGGCCGAGAGCTACTTCGGCATCCTGACCGCGCCCTCGGACGAGGATTTCGTGGCGGACATCCGGATGATGAAGGAGATGGGCTTCAACGGCTGCAGGAAGCATCAGAAGGTGGAGGACGCCCGCTTCCTGTACCATGCCGACAGGATGGGCTTCCTGGTCTGGGGCGAGATGGCCTCCGCCTGTCTGTTCACGGACAAGGGCATCGCCTCCTATGCCAGGGAATGGTTCGAAATATTGCGGCGCGACTACAACCACCCCTCCATCGTGGCCTGGGTGCCCTTCAACGAGAGCTGGGCCATCCCCAATGTGGGCTTCTGCAAGCGCCAGCAGGACCAGACCATGGGGATGTACTATCTGTTGAAGAGTCTGGACCCCACAAGGCTGGTGGTGAACAACGACGGCTGGGAGATGACGAAGAGCGACATCTGCGCCATCCACAACTACGCCCACGGCTCCGGCGAGGAGCCCGGAAAACAGAGCTTCTTCCAGCGCACCATGGCGGAGAAGGACATCCTGCTCTCCTGCACCCATGCCGGGCGCAGCGTCTACGCCCAGGGCTATTCCTACGGCGGCGAGCCCATCCTCATCACGGAGTGCGGCGGCATCAATTACAACTCCGCGGAGGAGGGGAACTGGGGCTATACTTCGGCTCAGGACGAGTCGGATTTCCTGCGGCAGTACGAGCATGTCATCGGCAGCATCCTGGCGTCGGACCTGGTCTACGGCTTCTGCTACACCCAGCTCTCCGACGTGGAGCAGGAGACCAACGGCCTGCTCACCTATGACAGGGTGCCGAAATGCGACCCGGCCAGGATCCGGGAGATCAATTCCAGGTACAGGCACAACATCGTAGTTCGTTAAGCGGCTTTCCTGTCTCTCACAAAAACAGTCCGAAACTGCCGGGGGCAACATATGGCCTCCCGGAAGTTCCGGACTTTTGCAGCTTTCCTCAGACTTTTTCCGGACTGCCCTTCACATTGAAGCGAACCATATGGCTCCCCGAATATCCTCCAGCTCTCCGCCGCAGGGTTCACATAGGCCGGGAGCGCCCGACATCCCGCTTCACGGATATTTCCTGAGCCTCCTCAGCAAACGGGCCAGGGCCGGCCTACCGCTCGTTGTCCGGCCTCCCCGCGTTCATGTCCGTGTAGCAGTCCAAAAGCCCCACCGTCTCGTTGGCGGGACGGCCGTACATGTTGCAGCACTTATGGGAGACTTCCCCGGCGGCGCTCTTCTCCTCGTCCATCTCCACGCTCATGCGGACTACGCCCATCCGGGTCTCTCTGTCCAGATGATTCAATATTTCGTCTATCAGCTTCTCATTTTCCATACATCCATTCTATCCTCTCCCGGCTGACCGTGATGCTGCATTTGCATTTTTACCCTTGGCAAAAGCTCTCTTTGCCGTGGAAATCCATCATTTCCATCCGCTCCATGCATCCTGTCCGGCCATGCTCTGCGGCTTCCCGGGGCCCACAGCCCCTCCCCTCACTGCAGATCCATATCCATCCCCAGCCACCACCGGAGCACGTCCTGGATCTTCTCATCCCAGTATTTCCACTGATGGTCTCCAGCGGACTGCTCACAGGTCAGGTCATAGCCCAGGTTCTTCACATGCTCCCAGGCCCTTAAGTTCCCCTGGTACAGGAAGTCCTCCGTCCCGCACCAGGCGTAGAGCCTGGGCAGCTCCTTCCCGCCGGACGCAAGCCTCTCCGCCAGCGCAAGCAGATCGTTGTCCGAGCCCTCCAGCGCCTGGGCCGAGCCGAATATCCCCCGGAAGAGGGCGACCCTGTCCGACTCCTCCACAGCGGCTTCCACGTTCCGTTTAAAATCGTCCACCATATCCAGGGCGCCGGACAGGGACGCCGCTGCCCCGAAGGTCCCGCCGGCTCCCAGCCCCAGCTTCCACGCCCCGTAGCCGCCCATGGACAGGCCCGCCGCCAGGGTGTCCTCCCTCTCCGCGGACATCTGGGGGAAGAATTCCCGACAGATTTTCGGCAGCTCCTGGGAGAGGAACGTCCAGTACCTCATGCCATAGGTGGTGTCCGTGTAGAAGCCCAGATGTGTCGTAGGCATCACCACGGCGATGCCCAGGCTGCTGACATAGCGCTCAATGGACGTCCTCCTCTGCCAGATGGTCTGGTCATCGCTCATGCCGTGGAGCAGGTACATGGTCTTGTACTTCCCCTGGGCCGCCCTGCCCTCCATGCCAATCTGCCCCTGGGTCTGCTGGGGCAGCAACACGTCCATGTTCATGCTCATGCCCAGCACGTCCGAGAAAAAGTCTACATGCAATAAGGCCATTTCGTTCCCTCCTATATCTTTTATTTCATGAAAAGATTCTCAAATTCCTCAACCGTCCGGGAAGCGGATGCCAGCTTCAGCCATCCCCGCAGGATTTCCAGATCCTTCTGGCCCAGAATCTTCTCCCGCAACGCTTCCGGCACGGCGCCCACATCCCCCAGCAGATCCAGAATGGCCTCCGCTTTCCCTTCTGCCTTGCCTTCCTCGCGTTCCTCCTCGAACATCCTGACTATATTATACTTGAACGCCATGTCATCCTCTCCGTTCCCGGCCCAGCTCAGTATTTCCTCAACTACAGCCAACTTATCCCCGCAGACTGACAGCAAAATATACTTCACCCAGTTCCGGAACTCCTCCAACTCCTGCCGCCCCAGGCCTTCCACCCTGCCGTATGCCCGGCGGATGGCCCCCGCCAGTTCCAGCTTCTTCCGGAACTTGTCGCAGTACATGATATTGTCCAGCACCGTGTTGGTAGACAATATGTACTCTTCCTCCACCTGCGCCAAATCCACCAGATATACTGCATAACGCTGAATACTGCCTAATGTAATCACGCGATTGAACCAGTCAGCGTTATGCAGTCTGTTTTCACGGCAAGCGAAATCGTTAAGCAGTATAATATTCCAGATTCAGTATATGGTTCCCGAAAATGTCCCCACCCCTCTGGTAATCCCGCAGATTCGTCACGGCCGTCCATCGCTCCTGCCCGTTGTAGAACACAATCGGCACCATGGCAGGCAGCCGGAACCCGGCCCTTTCCCTTGTCTTCTTATCCATGTCCAGGAAATGCTTTACAAGCGTGTTCACCACATACATCAATATGCGGAATATCATGGTATAATCAACGCTTGACTGCAGCTCCTGCAGGATGAAGACATATACTTCCTCCCCGTCAGGCATCCCCACTCTGTAGAGCAGATCCGCCTCTCTGCCCTCATAGTCCCGCTCCAGCATCTCCTTGTCGCAGAGGACGAAATCCGTTGCCCGCAGTTCCAGCATCCAGTCCGCCCCGATATATTTCTTCAGAAAATGCAGGAATTCCTCCGGCCTTGACAGGCTCTTCTTGTACCCCTTGTCGTGGGGCATGCTTACGCCGGCATCCACCGGCTTTCCGTCCTTCGTCTTTTTCGCTTCTTCCATAAAGCCACCTTTCCTTTCCCGATGCATCCGGCAGGAAAGAGGCGCTTCTCCTTCCTGCCTTCGGTAGTTGCTTGTCACCTGGGATACAGGCTCCCGCCCGGCAAGAAGTTCGATACAGTTAGAAAAGACTTACCGTCTTCATGATGGATATAGAATCAGATTTCTTTGCCTACATCCAGAGTAACACGGCGGGAAAGGAATTGCAAGATTTTTTTCAACCGGATGTATCAGGCGGATGCGTCAGCGATAATACTGCTCCTGGGCATGCCACAGTTCAAAGTACCGCCCTCCGGAATCCCGCAGCAGCTCCTCATGGCTCCCCTCCTGCACCAGCCGTCCGCCGTCCAGCACCAGTATCCGGCCGCAGAACCTGCAGGAGGACATGCGGTGGGAGATGAAAATGGCCGTCCTGTTCTCCGAGATATGGTTCAGCTTCTCATAGACCTCATATTCCGCCTGAGGGTCCAAAGCGGCCGTGGGCTCATCCAGGATCAGTATCGGAGCCTGGCTGTACAGGGCCCTGGCTATGGCGATCTTCTGGGCCTCCCCGCCGGAGATTTCCACCCCCTGCGGATCAAAGTCCTTATAAAGAGAAGTCTCCAGGTCCATGCCCGCAAGCCGCGCCCCGAAACCGGCCTCCTCCAGCGCAGCCCTGGCCCTCTCCCCGTCATAGATCCTGCTGCCCGCCAGATTCTGCCCCAGCCCGAAGGAGAACAACTGGAAATCCTGGAACACCACGCCGAACAGCTTCCGGCAGGCTTCCTGGTCCAGCTCCCGGATGTCCCTTCCGTTCACCAGGATCTCCCCCCGATCCGGCTCATACAGCCCGCACAACAGCTTGATCATAGTGGTCTTGCCGCTGCCGTTCACGCCCACCACCGCCAGCTTTTCCCCGGGGTGTATGGCAAAGGACAGATTGTCCAGGGCCTTGCTCTCCGTGCCGGGATAGGTGAAGGAGACATTGCGGAACTCTATCTCCAGGGAATCCGCCGACCTGAGGGGTTCCTCCAGAACCGTCTTCCCCCCGCACAGTCCGCTTCCTCTCCCAATCAATCCGCTCTTCTCCTCCGGCTCCCCCATCCCCAGATACCGCAATATCAGCTCCAGCGCCTCCACATTGGAGTTCAGCAGCGTGATCTGGGCCGCAAACGTGGTAAAGCCCGATACGAACTGCCCGATGCCTCCCACATACTGCACGATGCTCCCCACCGGGAACAGCCCCGCCAGGGCCCGCATGCCCACCGTCAGGTAGATGGTCAGGTTCATGGCGAACCCCGCCAGAGAGCCCAGCCCGTTGTACCGGAATTCGATGCCCTTCAGCCTCTTCATAGGCTCCCTGCCGTCCCGGAGCAACTTCCCCATCTCGCTGCGGATCAGATCCCCCTGGCGGTAGAGCCGGATATCCTTCCCGGAATGATAGGTGTCGATATAATTTTCCAGATAATAGCTGTAGACCTGATTGATCGGCACCAGCCCTGCAAAGGCCGCGAAGACCTTCTTCGTGGAACGGGAAACCGTATACAAATTGACGCATATGTTCCCCAGAATCAACGCCGCCAGCCCAGCGGACGCCCAGGCCGAACAGAAGAATCCCGTCAGCATCCCCTCCCCCGGCCCGCACTGCACGAAGACCGCGCAGAAGATGGCAATGGCAAAGAGGATGGTAAAGACGCTCCGCACCACAGCCTTCACAGGATTCACCAGGTTCCACAGCCCCATCCCGTTCACATTCGCCATCTGCCGGATCCGCTCCCGCAGCGCCTGGACTTCATAGCGCTCCACCTCCTCATAGGGCAGCTCCATCATCCTGCTGTTCAGCTTCCAGTCATACTGGGCGAACAGCGCATTCTGCTTCACGTTCACCAGCCTCTCCGTCCAGGCGGCCAGCCCGCCGCAGACCAGGTTCAGCAAAGCCATGACGCACACGCCCTGGAGCAGGCGGATCATGCCCCAGCCCTCCAGGAGCCCGTTAATCAGCGCCGCCGACAGATAGATATTGATGAAAGGCGACAGCGCGTTCAGACAGGCCTGCAGGACGCAGCACGGCAGGAAACCGGGGGACAGCCCCTCAATAAGCCCGATTCCACCTGCAATTACCTTCATATTCTTCTTCATGCCCTCTCCTCCCCTCCTGCAGCCAAAAGCCTGCCGCCCGTCTTTCCCGAATACCCCCAAATCCCCCGCTCCGTCAGGTATATCTTCTTCATATGCGCTCCGCCGTCCCTTCCTGCCCGTAATACCGGCTCTGCACCCGGAACATGGCGGCGTACTTCCCGTCCAGCGCCATGAGCTGCTCATGGCTCCCCCGCTCCACGATCCTCCCCTCCTCCAGCACCAGGATGGAATCGCAGAACCGGGTGCTGGCCAGCCTGTGGGAGATGAAGATTGCCGTCCGCCCGGCAGTGAGCTCACTGTATTTTTGATAGATCCCGCTCTCGGCAATCGGATCCAAAGCCGCGGTGGGCTCATCCAGCACCACGATGCCGCCGTCCTTGTACAGGGCCCTGGCCAGAGCCAGCTTCTGCCTCTCCCCGCCGGACAGCTCGATGCCCTTCTCCTGAATCCCCTTCAGCAGCAGCGTGTTTTCCTTCTCCGGCAGGTTCTCCACCTTCTCCGCCAGCCCGCTCAGGGCAAGGGCCCGTTCCAGCCTATGCCGGTCTATCCGCCCCTCCTCCACCAGGGCGATGTTCCTGGCGATGGTAGTGGGCATCAGGTAGATGTCCTGGAACACCACCGAGTACAGCCCGAAGTATTCGTCTATGTTATAGTCCCGGATGTCCGTGCCGTCCACCAGGATGCTGCCCCGGGTAGGCGCGTAGAGCCCGCACAGCAGCTTCACCAGCGTGGTCTTCCCGGCTCCGTTGGTCCCCACGATGGCCACCTTTTCCCCTTTCCCGATGGTGAAATCCAGGTCACCTATGGTATCCTGCCCCGCCCCGGGATAGCGAAAGCCCACATGCCGGAACCGGATTTCACAGGTTCCGGCGGGGAGGGGAGCCCCTTCCCCATGGTTGAAGCAGTCCGGCATCTCCAGGAACTGCCGGATGTCCTCCGCCGTGTAGCTGGAGGTCTTGATGGCCACCAGCCCGTTCATCATGGCGGATATCCATACCGAATACTGTGTCATGATGGTAAAATAAAAGATAAAGCCCGAAATCTCCATCCGCCCCGCAAAGAGCCGGTAAATCAGCATCCCGTAGGCCAGGCCGTCCCGCAGGAAGGCCAGGAGCAGGCAGGCCCAGTTAGTGCCCAGGCGCTTCCCCTCCTCCTTCCTGTACCAGCGCATCCTGTCGCCCAGAAATTCACGGTATAACGTCTCAAGCCAGGGCGCCAACCCGAAAAGCCGTATGTCCTTGGCCGCCCGGCAGTCCCCCGCCCTGCTGTTCAGATAGCCCAGATGCCTGTCGTGCTCCGCCCATCGGCCCCGGTTGCGGTACTGCCACCGGGAGAAGCGCTGCCCCACCAGGAAATCCGCCACCCCCAGGACCAACAGCAGCGCCACTGCCCAGGGCATGAATCCGAACAAAAGCGCGGAATAGACCGCCAGGCCGAATACCGCGGAGAAGATATCCACCATCTGGCCAAACAACTGCTCTACACCGGACCTGTCGGACCACACAGCCTCCTTGGCCTTCTGGGCCAGCAACTGGCCTTCGGGAT
Organism: uncultured Acetatifactor sp.; assembly: GCF_948601915.1. Lineage (NCBI taxonomy): Bacteria > Bacillati > Bacillota > Clostridia > Lachnospirales > Lachnospiraceae > Acetatifactor > uncultured Acetatifactor sp. The sequence continues at coordinate 19,663 of NZ_CAPDXS010000009.1, forward strand.
TCTCCACATTCTGGAAATCCGCGTCCATGTCCTTGTCCGCGATGCGCCCCAGATGCCCCAGCCGGACGAACATGGCATCGTACTTCAGCCTGGCCGCCACATAATTGTCCGCCAGGTTCAGCAACAGCAGAGCCCCGCTGTAAGACAGGATATACCAGAACAGCGCTGCCTCCCTCGTCTGTCCCGGAACCAGAGACGTCATATACTTCGTCAGATAGGAGCCCAGCAGCGGGATCAGGATGCGGATCGGAACCCTGGCCACCGCAGATAGCAGCATGCTTCTGTCCAACGCATAGGACTGCTTGATCAAAAACCAGATATTGCCCATCACCGTATGCTTTTTCCCCATATCCGCCTCCTGTACGCACGCGTAAAATCGTAAGCCTGAGACCATATTAGCGCAGATGCCCGCCGGGGGCAATATGCCGGATGCAAGTGGTAGGCCTGGGCGCCTCACAGGTAAAAACCACGTCCCAAAAGGTCTTCGCCTATGTGGACATAGTCATCCATGTTTTGTTCACAAATCATTCAAAGAATTTTCAATTTATCATTATTGTTTAGACATTTCTTTTCTCTATACTATAACCATCAGCCACAGTTACTGTTTACTTAAAACTTTTTCATAATTATGCCAGAGGACTCAGGTTCTCTGGCATCCTCCTTTTTTATACGGCTTTCCGGCAGACAGGAGGCTGCGACAGCAAAATGGCGACCAGGACATAAATCAAGATTTCGGATGATATTGAACTCCACGAAAACATTAGTCCCACCAGCAATAATAAACAGACTGCTCCTCGTGGAATAGCTTTGAACTTGAAATCAACTCCCCATTATCCCCAATCAGAAAAGCCGACTGCGAAAAATCTGTTTCTTCTCCGATATCACTTGGAAATATGTCTTTTGGTTCATTAAAAATCTGCCTGATTTCGCCAGGCGATAATTTACTGAAAATAATCAAAGTATCTGCGGTTATAACCCTGTCTTTATCTTCCAATCCATAGACCTGCACAAAAACTTTTGCAGTTTTATCTTTGTTTATCAAATTTTCAATCGGGACAATATATTCACGCTTTCCCTCAAGACATTCACAACAGAAATCTGTAAAATCATCTGTCGGATCCAGATAATCTTTATAGGAGAACCAATAATTATTTGTATAATCGCTATTCATTCTATCCGTTTTCAGTAATGTTAAAATAGCCCCTTTTTGTAGATTATTCATCCTGATACTCCTTATACCGCTTTCCATAGAGCGTGAAGTTATTATCCATTTTTTCCAAACTCTTAATTGTAACTTCTGAACAGTAGAACTCTATTTCGTTTTCTTCGTAATCACCAACCTCATACTTTGAATTATTTTCATATCCTCTTACAGCCATATCTTTAATATAAAATCCAGAAATCTGACCATTTCCTCGAAAACGCCAAAATTTCACATCCATAAATTCTATGTAAATTTTATAATTATCCGAACTAGTCATGCCCAATATCAAATTTGTGTGTTCTTCCCAAGAATCATTGTCTAATGTTGTTTCCCATTTCAAAAAGACAACTTTATCAAACATATTGAAATGGTTCATTTGAAAATCCGGAAAAACAGATTTAATTTTATCTAAATTCATCTGTACCCCACCTTTGCAGCTTTATAATTTTAATTATACAACAAATCCATCTTCTTATGTTCCCCAATCAGATTATGGATTGTTTTATTGTTTTCTTTTATCTGCTTCGACAGACATACCCAGTCTATCAGATTTTGCACTTCCCTGTCCGTGTAGAGATCTGTTTCTGCTACGCTTTTAGCGCACAGCCGTATCATAACTTTCTTTTCCAGATCTGTCATGTCAAATCAATGATATAAAGGCAATCATTTGAACCACAAAAACCCCTGGAAAATAAAAAACTGCCGTTTTCCGGATATAGGGAAGACGGCAGATACAAATGAAACTGACTTTGTGAATTTTGGGGCACATTGCCCTCTTTCGGAGCGCATACCCTCCTTAAGAGCGCATGCCCTCTTTCAGAGGGCATACCCTCTTTCAGAGGGCGCGCTTATCCATGGAGAAGCCACGCCCCTTCACCTCGCTGACCCTTGTGACCACCATGAAGCTGGCCGGGTCTATGCCGTGGACAATCTTCTCCAGCTTGAACAGCTCCCTGTTGGAGATAACGCTGAATATCATCTGGCTCTTGTCATGCAGATACCCGCCCTCCGCGTTCAGCAATGTCACCCCCCTGTCCAACTGCTTCAGGATGGCTTCCCTGATCTCCTCCGACTTGCCGCTCATGATTTTCACCTCCGTCTGGGTGGTGCCGATCATCATGGTCTTGTCCAGGGCGATGGCGGACAGCAGCACGAACACAATGCCGTACAGGATATTCTCCGCCTCCTGGAAGGGCGCCTGGAGCAGCAGGATGCACACGTCAAAGGCGTACAGACTCACGGACACCGGAACCCGGAAACATTTGTACAAAATCAGCGGCGGAATGTCCATGCCCCCCGTGGAAGCCCCCGTGCGGATCACGATGCCCAGAGACACCCCCACCCCCAGCCCCGCGAACAGGGTGCACAGCAGAATGTCATCCGTCAGCACGAAATCCCCCAGCAGCCTGTCGAACACCTCCAGCGCCGCCGGTATCAGGAAGGTGCTGGCCAGAGTGGTGGCCACGAAAGCCTTCCCCAGCACGATCAGCCCCAATATCAGCATGCTCATGTTCACCAGAAACAGGAAGCCGGAAACTGACACTCCCGTCAGGTGGTTGGCCGCCAGGGCGATGCCCGTAGCCCCTCCGCTGACCAGGTTCGCCGGAAGCAGGAACACCTTCACCGTCAGGGCATATAGAACATTTCCCAGAAAGATGGCCGCTATCGACCGCACCGACCAATTCATCCGCAAATCATCATTCATCCGCAAAACCTCCTATTCCAGTCCCGTAACGTCCCTTCCAACGCCATCCCCTGTGGAGAAAGCTCTGGCCACAGTACGGCCAGCTCTTTCTCCGGGCATTCTCCGGGACGTTACTGTTTCCAGTTCCGTAACATCCCTTCTAACACCACC
>NZ_CAPDXS010000009.1:22821-34679 GCF_948601915.1 uncultured Acetatifactor sp.
TCAGCGGAGAAAGCCCTGGCCACAGTTCGGCCAGCTCTTTCTCCGGGCGTTCTCCGGGACGTTACTGTTTCCAGTCCCGCAACGTCCCTTCCAACACCACCTCAGCGGAGAAAGCCCTGGCCACAGTTCGGCCAGCTCTTTCTCCGGGCGTTCTCCACTTAGTCCTCTAGGAAACGGCCACACAGCCCTTCCGCATGGTATCCTCAATCTCCTCCATGGTCCTGGGCGTGATTGACGACAGGTTCTCGCACCCGTCTTCCGTCACCAGGCAATTGTCCTCCAGCCGGAAACCGATGCCCCACTCCTCATGGTAGATCCCGATGTCCACACAGAACACCATGCCCGGCGCGATGAACTGCGGCCGCTCCACCACATCGTGCACGTCATACCCCACATGATGGGAGCCGCCGTGCCACATATAAGTCCCGATTTCCTCCACGTCCTTCAGCACGCCCGCATCCTTCAGCAGACCCGCATTATACCGCCTGGCCTCCCTGTCCACGTCCTCCATGGCCATGCCCGGCTTAATCATGCCGAACATATGGTTGGACGTATTCAGCGCGCACTCATACAAAAGCCTCTGCCTCTCATTATACTTCCCGTTGCAGGGCCAGCCCCTGGACACATCCGTCATCAGATTGTCGTACCAGGCCCCCACATCGTTCAAAATCATATCCCCGTCCTGGGCCTGCCCCTTATAAGCATAATAATGAATGCAGAAATTATTCCTTCCCGCGGAAATGATGGAAGGGAACGCCGGCCCCTGAGGCCCATGCTGCCCCAGCGCATAATCGAACACAGCCTTGTACTGATACTCGTACATCCCCGGCCGGGAAGCCTTCATCATAGCCACGATTCCGTCCCGGGTAATCTTCTCCGCCTCCCGGATGGCCTCTATCTCACAGGGCTGCTTGATCGTGCGCAGCCTCCTCAGGATAGCCCCCGCGTCCTCGATCCGCAGGAACGGATAATCCACCGCCGCCCGCCTGCACAGCTTGTGGGCCGGCGTCTCCCTGTCGATCGGCTGCGCCCGGTAAGTATCCAGATACAGCTGCCCATAATTTCCCAGAGAAGCCAGCTTATGGAAATCCGCCTCAAAACTCTCCACAAACGCCACATCCCCGATACCCGACAGCTCCGCCGCCCGGTCCGGCTTAATCCGCTCCCCCGTCCAGCGCTCCTTCATCAGATCCGGCGGCAGGATATAGATTCTCTCCCCCGTATTCCCCTCCGAATCCTTCCAGGCCAACAGCACGAACTCCTTACTGTCCAGCCCTGTCAGATACAGAAAATTCCTGTCCGTATAGAACGGATACTGCTCGTCATTGGCCTTACAGACCTCCGTCCCCGAAAACATCACCCACAGCGAATTCGGCTTCATCTCCCGATACGCCCTCTCCCTGTTCCCCTTGTGAAATTCCTTATCCATTCCCTCATTCCCTCGCTTCCGTACATTATCCCACATCTAATTATGCACTTTTCATCCCACTTGTCAAACACATCATTCCGAACAAAAATCCCCGCCCTGCCCCAAACACCCTCCCCTCTCCAACCTGCCGCAAAACAGGAGACCAAGGCCGGGCGGGCTCGCGACAGCACCGAGAGGTGCCCTTAGTGCAGATGAAGTCCACTGCTTACACAGACTAAGCCGCAGTACTTTCGCGCCCTAATCGAAGTCAGCAGTTAGTTCATCGGAGCATTACCCCTGCCGAGCATAGCCCTACCCTCTCCAACCTGCCGCAAAACAGGAGGCCGGGGCCGGGCGGGCTTTGCGACAGCACCAAGGGGTGCCCTTAGTGCAGATGAAATCCACTGCTTACGCAGACTAAGGCGCGGTTTTTTCGCGCCCTAGTCGAAGTTAGCAGTTAGTTCATCGGAACGTTACCCCTGCCGAGCAAAGCCCGCCCGGCCCCGGCCTCCGTCCCTCCGCCGCAAACCCTAAACCCGCTCCAGCAGGAACCTTATCTCCCCCTCCGGCACAGGCAGCTCACACCACTCCCCGTCCCGCAAGATCACATCCGTCCCCGCCAGCCGGTAATCCCCAAAACCTTCCATCAAAACCCGCGCCCTCAGCGCCTCCCTCTTCCAAGGCCCGGACACCGCCTTCAGCTCAATCCGCTCAAAGCCCTCGCCCAGCAAAACACCGTCCTCCAGGCTCCATTCCCCATAATCGCACTCCGCATGGATACGCCCCTCTGTCCCGATATAATGGAACCGCCGCCCCACGCCATCCCGGCATGTGACCCGCAGCCCCTCCCGAGCTTCCTCCAGGGACCCTCCGTAGCACACCCTGCCGAAGACCGGATCCTCCGCCACCACCGTGGCAGCCCCTCTCAGCCCTCCGCAGAACCCCAGATCGATCTCACAGGAATAATACCACGCCCCGCCGTGATGGGGCTGGTTCAGCCAAGTCTCCCCGCCGTAGAGCGGTTCAAACCCCCCGCTGGCGCAGCCGTCCTTCTCCTTCCCCGGGAACCAGTAGCCATACCCGCTCTCCTCGTCCCCGCAGTTCAACAGCGCCCAGCTCCCCAGCAGGGACCCATAGGCCAGCCGCAGCATCCCGAATGGCTCCTGCGCGTAATAACACGCATAATCCAACAGGGAATCCCCGCCCATCTGGGTCATATAGCTCAGCGTATAGTGCAGATTGTCCCCCCGGTAATCGCTGCCGTACCAGAAATACGCAGGCTCCAGCAGACCCCTGCAGGCCACATTGCAGGCCGTCTGGTTCTCCATGAACTCCACAGCCCTGCCATAGTCCATATCCTCACCGTAGGGAAGCTTCCTGCAGCGCATCTCCGCCGTCTCCAGCGCCCTGGCAGCCAGCACATGGGTGCTCTCGAAGCCCGTGGTGTCGAAGGGATACTCGGAGCCGAACACATCCTTGCACTCCTTCACGAAATACCCCATCTTCCGGTTCCAGTGCCCCTCCAGCACCTGGGCCTCCAGCTCCATCTTCTCCCGCTTCAGGGCCTCTATGATCTCCGGGATAGCCAGCTCATTGTAGAATCCTGTCTCATAGGCCGACCAGCCCTCCAGCTCCGCCGGAACCGTGAACAGGGCCCTGGCAGTGCCGTAAGCCCGCTGCAGATACTCTTTTGCAGACAACCTCGTAGTGACATTCTCCGCAAAAGCCGCCACCTGGTACATATTGTAATACATCAGCGCGATGTGGGGATAGTCGTACACCCGCCACAGATGGGTCCGCCCTCTGTTCCCCGGATCCTCGGACTCCCGCAGCACATGCCAGTCCGGGATGCCGTAGATTCCGTAGGGGAAAGGCTCATCCGTCCTCTGCTGCAGCCCGCCCCAGACGAAATGCTGGATATAGTCGTCCAGCGCGTCCACCTGGGCCTGATCCGGGCACACGGTCTGGGCCGAGGAGAGGAATGCTGGCTTGGAGAGCCCCGGATCGTCACAAGTCACCTCGTAAATCCGCCAGCCGCCGATTTTATCGTAATTGTCAGGGCTAAGGACCGCCCCCGTCTCATTGTTGTACTCGGCCAGCAGCCCGTTGTACCATTTCTCTTCGTCCCTGATCTGCTTGCCCGCGATGAAAGACGCCCGCTTCCCAAGCATGGTCCGCACGTCCTGCGTGACGAAATAATATACATTCATATACTTTCCGCCGTAATTCACCCTGACCGTGCGCTCGCCCAACTGCCGGAAAGCGATTCGGAAGATGTGGTATGCCCCATTTGTCCCCAGGGCCTCCACTTCCGCATCCTCCGCCTCCACCCGGAGCCCTTCCTCCGCCGAGACCGTCCAGACCGCTTCCGCTCCAGAGCTCCTTCCCTCCGCCGAGACCGTCCAGGCCGCTTCCGCTCCAGAGCTCCTTCCCTCCGCTGAGGCCATCCGGGCCGCTTCCACGCCCTCTCCGGCCGTCAGGCGTCCCGCCGCTTCCGGATTGCCTCCGTCAGCCTGCATCGCATCCGCGCCGGCCCTCCTGCCAGCTTCCGGATTCCACCGCAGAGCCAGCAGCACCGGCTGCTCCCTGGGAACCGTATACCCCGGGATGCTCTCCGCCATCACCTGCCCCTGCTCCACCAGGCGGCTCCGGCAGTCCTCATAATCCCCGGCGAACAGCATCCTCCCCTGGTAGCGATAGCACTCGCCGGGCTCCAGCTGGACGCTCACCGGCGCGATCCGCAGCTTCGCGCCCTCCTCCGCCCTCTTCGCGCCGATTCCGCCGCTTAAGCTGTAGAGGATCACCACGCCCTTGCCGTCCGTCCCGTCCCGTCCGGGAATGGGTTCCAGAATCTCCTCCTCATAGTGCACCCACTGGCTGTCCCCCCAGGGCAGCACCGCCAGAAGGCTTCCCTTGCCGTCACAGCGGTACAGCGTGGAATGGGAGCCATGGCCGGAGATGAAATGATGCCCTATCACCTCCCGCCCCGTGTCGCCGCCCCAGGTGAACTTGGTATGGCAGGCCAGCCGCAGGCCGAAGTCCAGGAGCCGCACCGGTTCGGAACACACGTTCTCCACCAGAATCTCCTGCTCCAGCACCTCACCCAGGCGGAAGCGGACCGTGACCTTCAGCTCCTCCCCCTGAATGCCGCCCTCATACCTTACGGAGCGTCCCCGCGCCACAGGCGCGCTGTCGGCAAAGCCCTGGTCCCCCAGAGGCTGCCACTGCTTCCTCTCCCCGCCCTTCTCCCAGGTCAGATAGAGGTTCCCGTACCCTTTTTCCTCATTGAGATAGGGGATGTTGTCACCATCCCCCATCATAGACACCGAACGGATCGTACCGTCCTGAATCTGCGCCTTGAACCGGCTGTTGCAGAAATAATACTTCTCACCCATGATTGCTTCCTGTTATCCTTTCACTGCTCCTATCGTGATGCCGCCCACAAAGTATTTCTGGAAGAACGGATAGATACAGACGATCGGTATCGTCACCACCATGGTGGTGGCGGCCCGCACGGAAGATGTGGTCAGGTTCCGCATGGCCTCGAACTGCTTCTGCTCGCTCAGGAGCTTGGAGGCCTGCTCGCTCTCCATCAGGATCTTCCGCAGGTACACCTGCAGCGTATCCCAGTTTCCGCCGGAGTTGTAGATCATGACATCGAACCAGGAATTCCAGTGGCCCACCGCAGTCATGATGGCCGTCGCCGCCATCACCGGCGTGCACAGGGGCAATATCACCCGGAAATAGATCGTCAGCTCATTGGCGCCGTCCAGCCTGGCGCTCTCCGCCAGGGAATCAGGCAGCCCCTGGATGAAGGAAGCCATCAGCATCATGAAGTACGCGCTGAACAGGGCCGGCAGCCAGTACACCGTGAAGGTGTCCAGCAGACCTAAATTGGAGTACAGCAGGAACGTGGGGATCAGACCGCCGCCGAAGTACATGGTGATGATGAACACCAGGCGCACGAAGCGCTTGCCCACGAAATGCTGGATGGTGGTGATATAGCCCAAAAGCCCTGTGCACATGATGGTCAGGGTGGTGCCCACCACGGCACGCAGCACGGAGATCACCGCACCCTTGGCTATGTTGGTCCTGGTAAAGATATAGGAATAGTTCTCTACGGTGAAGGCCCTGGGCAGGAAGGCCAGGCCGCCCTTCACTGTGTCCGATCCTTCGTTGAAGGAGATCACGAGCTGGTTCCAGAAAGGGTAAATCATGACGAACGCGAACACCAGCATGAAACACACATTGAACACATCGAATATCTTGGATCCTAAACTAGTCTTGATTTTTGTGCCTTTTCTCTTCACTCTGATCACCCCCGTCTTAGAATAGTCTCATATCGGTGACTTTCGCCGAAATCTTATTGGAAATCAGCACCAGGATAAAGCCGAAGATCGACTTCATCAGGCCGATGGAGGTCGCGAAGGAATACCTCCCCAGCTGCATGCCGTAACGGTACACGTATGTATCGATGTTCTCGTACACTTCCTGGGTCAGCGGATTACCGATCAGCAGCTGCTGTTCGAATCCGGCGTTCAGGATGCCGCCGATGCCCATGATGAACAGCATGATCACCGTAGGCGCGATGCCGGGCAGCGTGATGTGCCAGGCCTTGCCGAACCGCCCCAGGCCGTCCACGGATCCGGCCTCATACAGAGTGCCGTCCACGCCTGCGATGGCTGAAATGTAGATGATGGCGGACCAGCCCACATCCTTCCAGATATTGGAGGTGGTCAGGATTCCCCAGAAATAATTCTTCTCGTTCAGGAAAGCGATCGGCTTGTCGATCACTCCCATGTTCAGCAGCAGCTCATTGATGTTGCCGTCCGTCCCGAGCAGCGTGAACAGGATGCTGGCCACCACCACCCAGGAGATGAAGTAAGGCAGATAGGAGATCGTCTGTACCACCTTTTTGAACAGCGTGTGATGGATTTCATTCAACAGCAGCGCGAAGACGATGGGCGCCACGAACCCTATGGTCATGGACAGACCGCTGATCACCAGCGTGTTGCGGAACACCCGCCCCATGTCCGGGAGCTGGAAGAAATCGATCCAGTACTTGAGGCCCACGAACTTACAGTCCACCAGGCTCTGCCCCGGCGTGTAGTCGAAGAAGGCTATGACATTTCCCAGCATGGGAATGTAGCAGAATATGATGGCCCACAGGATGGCAACCGCGCTGATGGCCCACATCTGTCTCTGTGTCCGGAAGGATCTGATCAGTTCCTTCCTCTTTTTGGCTCTTTGTTCTTTACTTTTCATCTACCCCTCCTGAATCCTTATTCCCGTGAAGCGCAATGGGGGGTTGCCGAAGCCGCCCCCCATTGACATTTCCAACGTCCGCAGGCCCCGCCGCAAAGCATCGCCTGCAGACAAGCCTTACTATGTATTAGCCGTTGTACTTCTCCGCGTTGCTGTCGTGCTGGGACTTCACGTACTCCGTGATCTCCTCCAGGCCCAACTGGTTACAGGTCTCTCTGTACTCATAGAAGATGCTCTCGCAGGCCTCCTCGGACTCCGCAGTGACCATGTTGGCCCATGCCTCCTCCAGCTTGGACTTCACGTTCTCGTTCTTGGTGGTGATGTCCTGGGTAGCGTCCCAGGTCACTGCGAACAGGGAAGTGTCCTGCATGGGAGCGGTGTAGAAGCCCCAGCTGAGCTTCACGCCCTCATTGGAGAACTCGCCCGTGTCCGGATTCACCGGCCAGTAGTCGTAGATGGATACATGGGACACTCTGGGATCGATCAGGTCAAAGTTCTGCAGCTCATTGGTGTAGAGCCAGTTGCCGTTGAGGGCGATGGAGTAGATGCCCGCGCCGTTCTTCTCCTTCAGGTCGTGGTAGGAACCGATCTCCTCTTTCCTGTCCACGTCCAGGATGACATCCTTCATGAGCCATGTGCCGGCCTTGATGTCCACACAGTCCTCGACCCACTCGCCGTCCACCCAGTTGCCTACCTTAGTGTCTTCCTTGGCGATATCCCACACATTGTCCGCAGAGGGAGCGCCCCAGCCGATGACGAAGTTGCCCAGCTCGCTGTTCTCCCAGTTCAGATATCTCATGACCATGCCCAGATCCTTACACTTGTCGGTGACGATGCATCGGTAGCTTCCCAGGAACCTGGAGGTCAGCAGGGTGGTGTCCTCCATGGAAAGGCCCTCCGCATGGACGGAGACATTGGCGATCCTCTTCTCCAGCTCCCAGTTCTCAGCATCCTGCGTAGCCCAGTACTGGTGCCCCCCCGTCCATCCGTACCACCATGCGTCGCAGTTTCCTACGATGGTGCCGTTGTGGATGTCGGTCATCAGCTTCTCGTAATCGGTGCTCAGGAAGGAAGGATCGATGATCTCCTCTCTGTACAGCTTGTTCATGAACTTGGCGATTTCCAGGCCCTCGTCCGTATTCAGCCAGTGGGTCATCTCGCCGCTGGCCTCGTCATACTTGTAGCCGCCGATGAAGCCGTAAGCGCCCAGCATGCCGTTCAGAAGGTTCTGTCCCTTCTTGTCGGTGGCGGACAGGCCGTAAGTCTTGTTGCCATTGTCGTCCGTGGGATGGTTGGCCAGGACTTTCTTCAGCACCTCATAATACTCCTCCGGGGTCTCGTAAATCTTGTCCTCTCCCAGCTCCTTCCAGTAGTCGTAGCGGATGCCGAAGTCGCTTCCGGCCACGTTCACGTTGTCGCCGTAGAGGGTGGCCAGCTTGTAGACCTTGCCGTCGCTGCTCTTCATCATGTTCATGTACTTGCCGTAGCGGCGGGTGATGTTGTCGCCGTACTTTTCCAGGGCCTCGGTCAGGTCAAGGGCCTTACCCTGAGCGATGAACTTCTCCGCCATGTCATCGGTCATGTTGGTGATGATGGCGGGATAGTCTCCGCTGGTGAGCCACAGCTGCAGCTGCTGGTCCATCTCCATGTTGCTGTACTGGAAGTTGATCTGGACGTTCATGTTGTCCAGCAGCCATTTATCCATGACCGCTTTGCCGCCCTTCTCGTCGGCCTCCAGCTCCTGCTGGTCTCCCATGCCGGCATATACATCCAGCACCAGGGTCTCCTCAGGCACTACCCAGCCCCACTCATTGGGCTCTCCCTTCAGGTCGGCAGATGACAGATCCTGCTCCTTGCCGCCCCCTCCCGAACCCTTGCCGCAGCCTGTCAGCATGGAAAACGCCATGGCGCCAGTCAGAAGCATTGCTAAGACTTTCTTCTTCATTATCCTTTCCCTCCTTAATTTCATGCGGATATCTCCGCGGTTTTATCAACAGTCTTGACAGACTTGCCAATCTATACTGTACTAGTCCTCATACACGAAAGTCTCCCGCTCTACGATCCGGCAGGGCAGCTCCTCCCTGTGGCGGCATGCCTGCCCTCCCGCCAAGGCGATCAGCTTCTCCGCCGCCCGCTGCCCGATTTCCGCCAAGGGGATGCTGACGGACGTCAGCGCCGGCTCCACGAAACCGCACAGCTCTATATCATCGAATCCGATGAGGACGACTTCCTCCCCGATGGAAACGCCCAGCTCCTTCAACACCTTCATGGCACCCACCGCCATCCAGTCGTTCATGCAGAACAGCGCGTCCGGCCGCTCCTCCAGCGCCATCAGCTTCCGGCAGGCCAGCTCCCCGGAACAGTCGCTCCAGTCGCCGTACACGATCAGCTCCGGATCCAGGACAGCCCCCGCATCCATCAGCGCCGTCTGATACCCCATCAGGCGCTTGTAGGCGGGAACCGATTCCACCGGGCCGCTGATCAGCCCTATCCGCCTGCGGCCCTGCCGCAGCATGGCTTCCACCGCCCGGGTGGCCACCCGCTGATTGTCATTGTTGACCATATAATCCCCGGGGTTCTTGGTATAGCTGTAAGCGTATACCAGAGGGATATCCGTCCGGAGCAGCCCCGTGATGTCCCGGTCATGCATCCCCACATAGATGATGCCGCAGGCTCCTACCATCCGGAAGATTTCCACCTTGTCCCTGATTTCATCGCGGTAGTCCATGACCAGGCTGTAGTCCTGCCTGCCGTCCCGCCAAATCCTGCTGTTCAGGTTCAGGTCGCCCAGGAGAATCTGGTAGTTCTCCCTGTCCGCCGTCTGGTTGATGCCCTGGACGATGTTGTTGACCTGGAAAGTGGCAATGTCCTCCGAAATGATGCCTATGATGTTGCTCCTGCTGGACCGCAGCGCCCTGGCCGCGATGTTGGGCTGGTATCCCAGCTCCCTGGCTGCCATGCGCACCTTCTTCGCCACACCCTCGCTGACCTTGTTCTCCTTATTGTTCATCACATAGGAGACCGTTGCCGTGGAAACGCCCGCCCGCTCCGCCACATCCTTCAACGTAGCCATACCGTCACCTCTCTTTCCGCGCCCTGTCCCGACAGCCCGGAAGCCTTATCCCGGCTCCGCGCCCCGCTGTCAGCAGGCAGGGGCATGTCAGAGGGATTTAATCGTTTAACTCTATCCCATCTATTTCATCCATTGTTCTGTTCTCCTCCGATAACAGATTGGAACATGGCTGTACCAAATTTGCCAAGCATCTTTTCTAAACATGGCTGTTTCACCAACCTTTTGGCTTCTATCCCTTGTAAAACATTATAGCGCCTCCCTTGTCCCCCTGTCAATTCCGCATTTTCCACAAGTTAATCGTTTAAATTTTGTGCAAATTTTACATTGATTTTATAATTTTCATATTTATATAATAATTTTATATTGGGGGCCTGCAGGCCCCCGGAAACCCGCGCCCCGGCGCGGAAGCTTCCAGGCTACGGCAGGACTGCCGCTATAGCCCTTCGCCGGAGGGAGGGGAACTCCCGCCGCAGAAAGGAGAATCTATGTCCACTACCACGAAATCCACCAACCATCCGTCGGCCCCCCTTCTGGCCCGCTATGATTTCACCGGCGTCAGCAGCACCATCGCCCCCGACCAGACAGGGAACGGCTTCGCCGGCGTCATCAGGGGCTGCGACAGAGGCGGCGCCTTTATGGAGGAGGACGCCGTCTTCGGCCATACGCTCCCCGTGCTCAGGCTCACCGGAACCGGGCAGGGCGGGTATCTGCAGCTGCCGGACGGCGTGCTGAACGGTGCCGAGGGCGTCACCGTCAGCTTCTACTGCAGGATAGACAGCGTCACGGAATACGCCAATCTCTTCTCCTTCGGCACGGACAACTGCTTCTATCTCTCCGTCCTGCCCGGGGAAGAGGAGGAGGCCAGGGCCTTCCTCTCCCCCTGCGCCACGGCCGGCGGCAGGAGTCAGGAGGCCTGCCTACAGGAGTGGGTCCCGGTTCCCCTGGGGCGCTGGTTCCACATGGCAGCGTCCTTCGGCAATGGCCTGCCCGCCCCCATAGAGCTCTACATCGACGGCGAAAAGCGGGCGGAGCTCGTCCACCGGCGCATGGAGGCAAGGGCCCTGGAGGGCGCGGCGGAGAATGATTTCGGCTTCGGCGCCTTCGCCCTGGCCCCTCTGGCCGCGTCCTTCACGGACATCCGGATATTCGGCGGCGTATTGGATAAGGAGGAGATGGCTTCCCTGTTCCGCATCGAGCCCGGGGAAAGGCTGCGCCTGGAAGCCCGGAACCTGGAAGCCCTCTTTGAGGAGCCTCTGGAAACGCCGCCCCTCCTGCCCGGAACCGGACAGCTGGGGGCGGAAATCGCCTGGAAGAGCCTGACGCCGGAGATCGTCTCGGATGAGGGCCTGTTCCAGCGCCCCGCCCCGGGGAGCCCTGCCCTGGAGGGGGCGCTGCGGGCCGTCCTGACCTTCCAGGGCCAGAGCGCGTCCCGGGACTTCTCCTTCCGGATCCCTCCCCTTCCGGAGGACGCGGAAACCGCGGAGACTGACGCCGCCCGGGTGAAGCTGCCTTTCCCGGGACATGTGGTGTCGGATTTAGATCTGCCGGAGAAGGGTGAAGGCGGTTCTGTCTTCCGCTGGGAGAGCAGCCGCCCAGAGCTCATGGACCATCAGGGACATCTGCTCCACAGGCCGGAGGGAGACGCCGCCGCCCTGACCCTGACCCTCACCGCGACCTACAAAACCGCCCGGACCTCCCGGGAATTCCGGGTGCGGCTGCTGCCCGACGCCTGCCGGAGCCTCCCCCGAATGGAGTACATCCCCGCGGCTCCCCTGCCCCAGGCTGCCTCCCCGGGGGAGAGCAGCGCCTGGGGGACTCCTGTCCCCACCCTCCAGGCTGCCCCCGCGGCCAGGGACCGCGTCCGGCTGGGACAGGAGAGCGTCTTCCATGAGAACCAGGAGCGCTGCCTGGCCTATCTGCGCCTGCTGGACGCGGACAGGATGCTCTACAATTTCCGCAGGGCCTTCGGCGTCTCCACGAAAGACGCCATGCCCCTGGGCGGCTGGGAGGAGCCCTCGGGGCTTCTCAGGGGCCATTCCACCGGGCATTTCCTGTCGGCCCTGGCCCACGCCTTCGCCTCCACGGGGGAGCAGGGCTTCCGGGAGAAGGCGG
>NZ_CAPDXS010000009.1:34689-58014 GCF_948601915.1 uncultured Acetatifactor sp.
AGTTCAGACGTGTGCTCTTCCGATCTGAGCTGTGCGGGCTCCAGGACACTGCCCTGGGGGATCCGGCGGCCTTCCGGACAGCCTGCTCTCCCTCCAACGCGGTGCAGTCCCTCTGGAGCAGGACGCCGGGCACCTGGGGCAGGGGCTTCCTGAGCGCCTACTCCCCGGACCAGTTCGCCCTGCTGGAGGAGTACACGCCCTATGCCACCATATGGGCCCCCTACTATACCCTGCATAAAATCCTGGCCGGCCTGATCGACTGCCATCTGCTGGCGGGCAGCGCCAATGCCCTGTCCTGCGCCTGCGGCATCGCGGACTGGGTGCACGCCAGGCTCTCCGCCACCAGCAGGGAGCAGCGGGAGAAGATGTGGAAGATGTACATCGCCGGAGAGTACGGCGGCATGAACGAGTCACTGAGCAGGCTCTATGAAATCACGGGGAAAGCGGAGTACCTGGAGACGGCCCGGATGTTCGACAACGCCGCCCTGTTCCAGGGGCTGGCCCACGGCAGGGACACCATCACCGGCATCCACGCCAACCAGCACATCCCCCAGATCATCGGGGCCATGGAGGAATTCCGGGCCACCGGCGACCCCTGCTATTACCATCTGGCCCGGAATTTCTGGGAGCTGGTGGTGAACCGGTACATGTACTCCATCGGCGGCGTGGGGCGCGGCGAGAACTTCCGGGAGCCCGGGCTTCTGGCGAAGAACATCGAGGGCGGACGCAACTGTGAGACCTGCGCCACCTACAACATGCTGAAGCTCACCGGGATGCTGTACGGATACGCCCCGGACCACAGCGAGTACATGGACTATTACGAACGGGCCATGGCCAACCATATCGCGGCCAGCCAGAACCCCACGGTCAGGAAATCCGCCCACCACGGGGTGACCTACATGCTGCCCATCGGGCCCGGGGCCAGGAGAGAGTACGGCAACGACTACGACGACTTCACCTGCTGCCACGGCACGGGCATGGAGAACCATGTACGGTACGCCGAACATATCTATCACCATGGGCCGGAGGACACCTTGTACGTGAACCTGTTCCTGCCGTCGGTGTACGACTGGAAAGAAAAAGGCGTGGAGCTGACCATGGAAAGCCCCTTCCCCTCCCAGAGCTGCAGCATCAGGGTGCAGGTCACCGGGGACGGCGCAGCGCCTTCGTCCGGCCGGATCCCCCTGAAGCTGAAGGTGCGGATCCCGTACTGGTGCCGGGAGGCTTTCCGGATCCTGGTAAACGGCCAGGCCCTTCCCGGGGCGGCGCCTGGAGAAGGATATTATCCGCTGGAGAGGAGCTTCGGGGACGGGGACATCATCACGGTGGAGACGCCCTATTCGCTGCACCTGTGCTATACGGAAGACCCTTACGAGGGATATCCGGCGGCCAGCGTGATGTACGGGCCCCTGGTGATGACGGCTCTGAGCGGCGCCACGGATTGGATCCGGCTGAACCTCCCTCCGGCGCTGGAGGATGCTTTCGCCATCGGCTGGGAAGAAGGGATGCCCGTGCTGTGGTATGACGACCTGAAGTTCGTGCCCTCCTACGCGGCCCGGAACGCGGCGTATCATACTTATTTCCAGATCTGCCTGAGCTGAGGCTCCGGTCATACAATGTCTATGGGCGCGGGAATTTCTGCCTGACGGCAGCGCTTCCCGCGCCCATCCCATATCTCCGGTACACCAGTGCATGAATTCCCGAGTGCTGATTGCTCAAGGATTCATGCATCGGTGTACTAGCCTGTTCATCTGCCCAGTGCCTCTTCCTGCAGCCGGTCGAAGGCTTCCATGCACTGATCCACCGTATCGCCGCTTAACAGCTGCCTGACGATGAGACAGGTGTTCCCCCACTGCTCCACCTTCATCCCAGTGTTCGACCCCAGCACATAAATCCCCTCCTCGATCCTGTCGTTGAGAGGCTTCAGCGCAGGGACGCATTCCACGGATACGTTCCTGGAGGGCGAGATCACCCGGTTGGCCTCCGAATAGACCCGGAGCGCCTCATCGGATACCATGATATCCAGCACCCGCGCCGCGTCCTCCCCATGGACCGCGTCCGCGCCCACCCCGAAGCCTGTCATGGGCATCACCGGCATCTGCCCCAGGCTGCTGGGGAAACCGATGACCTGCATCTCGAAATCCGTCTTCCCGTATGCCGTCTCCGTGTTGGCCGCGCCCCAGTAGGCCATGACGATCGGGGTCTTCTGGGCCAGGAAATCCGCGCCCTCCCCCTCTATGGCCTCGCTGACCAGGGCTTTTTCGGCATCGATGTAGCCCAGGTCGATCATCTCCTGCAGGAATTCGAAGCCCGGGCGCATATAGTCGCTGTATCTGGCCTCCCCGCTGTTGAGGGCGGCGATCTCCGCCTCCGTGTTCCCGCCGTTGTAGAGGTCCGCATAGGCCTGGGCGAAGACGAAGGTCTCCAGCCACCATCGGTTGGCCCCCACAGGCGTCTCGATCCCGTTCTCCTTGAACACCCTGCAGCATTCCAGGAACTCCTCCGGCGTATGGGGCAGCTCCAGCCCATACTGCCTGAACATATCCATGTTGACGAAGAGCCCGTAAGCCACCACCTCCTGGGGTATGGCCACCAGCTTCCCGTCCACCGTGTTGGCGATCCTGATGATTTCCCGCAGGTTCTTCGCGCTGTCCAGCCCTGAGAGGTCCATCAGCTTCCCTTCCTCCCCCAGGGTCCGGATCGTATCCGGATTGAGCAGGTACAAATCGTCCATATCGTTGCGCGCCCTGTCCAGGGCCACCTCGTCATAGGTTTTGTCCTGATGGTCTTCCGCCGTATAGGTCTTGTACGCCACGGTCACCCCCAGCGCCTCCTCCGCCATGGCCACCGTCAGGTCCGAAGCGCTCCTGGCAGTGTTCTCCGCATCGGGAGCCGTCTTCTCCATAGGGCTGAACATATTGACTACGCGTTCCTCTTCATTCTCTGATTTTATCAGATTCTTCAGATCGTCCTTCTCCCCGCAGCCTGCCAGCGCCAAGACGGCGATGCCCGCCAGGCAGACGGCGATCCGCCTTCCGGATATCCCCTTTCCCCTGTTCTTCATGGCCGCACCTCCCATTCAAGCTTTACACAGGTATTCCGTCCTGATATATATACTGCAGACCGCCAGGATTTACAGTGGTGTCTCCGGAAAAGTACTTAGCTGGCGATCTGCAGTCGGGTTGCACTGCAAATTTAACCGGTGTACAGTATAGGATATTCACGATTCCCGTTTTGTGCACTGCGCCACTGCCTTCTTCAGCAGCTCCACATCCAGGGGCTTGGCCACATGGGCGTCCATGCCCGCGTCCCGCGCGGCCTTTTCATCCTCCGCGAAGGCATTGGCCGTCATGGCGATGATGGGGATGCGGGCCCCGTCCTGCCCCGCCAAGGCGCGTATGGCCCTGGCGGCGTCATGGCCGTTCATCACAGGCATCTGCACATCCATCAGGATGGCGTCGAACTCTCCCGCCTCCCCGTTCCGGAAGCGCTCCACCGCCAGGCGGCCGTTCTCCACGATTTCGCAGGAAGCGCCCTCCATCTCCAGGATCTCCTTCAGGATCTCCGCGTTGATCTCATTGTCCTCCGCCGCCAGGAAGCGCAGCCCCGCCAGGCTGTCCGCCGCCAGGGGCTCAGGCGCGCTCTCCCGGCCCACGTCCGCCCACAGCTCCGCCACCTTGTCCCGGAACGCGGAGACGAAGAAGGGCTTGGTGAGGATGCCCGTCCGCTCTGCGGAAAGCGCCTCCCCCACGCCCTCCGCCTCGCAGTCCGCCAGAATCAGGATCCGCGCCTCCGGCGCGGCCTCCCCAAGCTCTCTCACGCTCCGGGCGCTGTCCCGGCCGCAGACATCCCAGTCCAGCAGGAGAAGCTGGTAGTCCCCGCCGTGTTCCCGCAGCATGTCCGCGGCCTCCCGCACTTGTCCCACGGCATCCAGCCGCAGGCCCGTATCCCTCATGAGCTCTTTTATGTCCCCGCAGCACCCTTCGTCCGCCTCTATCACAAGGATGCCCGAAATCCCCCTCTTCTCCCAGAATTCCCTGTCCGCCTGCTCCTCCAGGATCCGTAGCTCCAGCTCTACACGGAAAATCGTTCCCTGATTCACCTGGCTGGACACATCGATGGTCCCGCCCATGAGCTCTACGATGCTCTTGGTGATCGCCATGCCCAGCCCCGTGCCCTGGACCTTGTTGGTGGTGCTGTTCTCCGCCCTGGTGAAGGCATCGAAGATCGTCTCCAGATATTCCGGGGTCATGCCGTAGCCGTCGTCCTCCACCTCGATCCGGATATGCGCATACTGGCCGGAGCGCTGCCCCAGCCCGATGATGCGGAACCAGATATTGCCCTTTTCCTGGGTGTATTTCACCGCATTGGACAGGAGGTTGAGCAGGATCTGGTTGATCCTGGTCTCGTCCCCCACCAGGCGCTCGTGCCGGATCCCCGTGACCTCCACATGGAGCGCCTGCCCCTTGGCCTTTGCCATGGGCCGGATAATCGCGTCCACGGAGGAGACCACATCGTTTAAGGCGAACTCCTCCAGGTTCAGTACCACCTTGCCGCTCTCGATTTTGGACACGTCCAGGATATCGTTGATCAGGCTCAGCAGATGCTGGCCCGAAGACATGATTTTCCTCGTGTATTCCCGTACTTTTGCCGGATTCTCCGCATCCGCCGCCAGAAGCGTGGTAAAGCCCAGGACCGCGTTCATGGGCGTGCGGATGTCGTGGGACATGTTGGAGAGGAACATGGTCTTGGAATTGCTGGCTATCTGGGCGGCCTGGAGGGCCTGGGCCAGCTGCTCGTTGTGAACCGCCCGCTCCTCCTCCCGCTCCTTGCGGACTTTGTCCTGCTGCCTCCAGTTCAGGTAATACAGAAGGACACACAGAAAGAATGCCGCCAGCATAGCCGCCACGACGATGAAAAGGTTCTGGTTCACCGTCTCCCCCTCCTGCTGGATGGCCTCCACCGGCACATAGCCCACCAGGAAAATCGTGCCGTCATTTACCGACCACATATAGATGAGGGCCCTGTCCCCCCGGATATCGTGGTAGAACAGGATATCCTTCCCGCCCTCCAGGCTCTCCTCCACATCGGCCTGGATCCCCGCATCGCCGATGTCGTTGGCCCGGTAGAAATCGTCCAGGTTCAGATGGCCCGCGCTGCGCTGCCCCATGCCCTTGGGCTTGAGGACGAAGCGCTCGCTCTCCGCGTCCATGATATACAGCGAGGCCTGTTTCCCATAGAAGCCGTTGGGCAGTGATTTATCGATGGTATCGTATATATATTCCACATAGAGCGTCCCTATCTCCTGCCCCTGCCTCTCCACGGGGCATTTCATGGTATAGGCCCATGTCCCCATGTAGTTCAGGTAGGACTGGGAGACCTGCATTCCCGCCACGGTCCCGCCGGCAGTAAAATCCAGCCCCTCCTCCGTGAAGGGTTCCCCGGTGCTGGAGATGCCCTCCGTCTCTCCGGCAGGAATCAATGATATCCTGGCCATCATATGGTTCTTCTCATAGGCCAGGATATACTCCTCCGGATTCTCCATCCTGGCCAGATCCTGGGCGATCAGCTCCTGGAACTCCGCCTCGTTCACCAGAATGGCCTCAATGGTGCATTCGATCAGGTCCAGACTCTCGCTGAGGTTCTGTATGGCCGCCGTGGACATCTCCCGGGACAGCCTCCGGGATATGGCATAAACTATGGTTCCGAAAATGCAGAAGACCAATAAAATAGAGAGCAGAAGGGAAGGCCTTCTCCTCTTTTCCCTTCTGTCAGGCTTCTCTTTCATAGGCACTCTCCGTTCCGCCCTCCGGAGGGAGGCGCCCCTCCCTCACAGGACAGAAAAACCCTGCCGCTCCCTGTGGCAGGGTTTTCATAGCTACTTACATATTATACCATTTCCTCTATTTTTGTGTCAAGGGGTACGGCGACAGTCAGAGGGCAGTTCGAACCGGGTCTTTACCGGATAATAGTCCAGGACCACGTAGAACACCCTCCGGTCGATCCGCTCCCACTGCTCCCGGGTGAACTGCTGGTCCGTCATGGCCATGGGCAGGACGATCTCCACGCCCTCCCCTTCCTCCAGCCGGGGCCTGAGCGACTCTAACCGGGGATTCAGCAGGTACATCAGCTCCATGTCGAACTGGTTCCCCCAGGCCCCTGACTCGAAGGCCATGCCGGTCAGGTCCGGCATTTGGGCGGCATCGTCTGTCATGGCCTGGTCTGCCCCTGTCTGATCCGTCCCGGCTTTTGTAATTGTCAGTGTAATCAGTCCTATCCGCTCCCGGCTCACCGGATATTCCTCTCCCGCTTCATCCAGCAGAAGGCAGAATCCCGGGCAGAGCGCATGGAGAATCTCCCCGTCCGACCACCGCCAGTCCTGAAAGGTGACAGTATAATCTCCAACCTGAACGGAGTCCCCCAGTCCGCAGGTCTGCTCAATGGGGCCCGGATATCGGGCATTGATCCAGTACAGGCGGCCGCCGATTCCGGCGAATGCTGTTGCAGACAGCATGATTCCTATGATTCTCAAGATTTTCCGTGTCATATCCGCACTCCTCCTTTCTCTCCGGTCTTCAAAGGTTTCAGAGGCTTCAGGACAGTTTTCGCCCCGATGCCGGAACCGCCCCGGCGGGCGTAAAGACCCCGTCCTCCACCCGGTAGATTCGGTCCGACAGCGTCTCCAGCTCCTCCCTGTCATGGCAGGCCAGCAGAATCAGGCAGCCGCCCTGGCGGTGTCTGATGATGATGTCCCGGATCAGGCGGCATCCCTCCTGATCCAGGCCGTTGAAGGGCTCGTCCAGCACCAGCAGGCCGGGAGATTCCATGATGGCACAGGCGATTCCCAGACGCTGGCGCATTCCCAGGGAATACTTCCTCACCTTCCGCCTGTCCTTTGGATCCAGGCCCACCTGCTCCAGCGCCGCCGCCACTTCCTCCGGCCCGGCCTTGCCCCGGAGGGCGGCCAGAAGCCGCAGATTGTCGTACCCTGTCCGATCCGGCAAAAAGGCGGGCGTCTCCAGGAGCATCCCAAGCTCTGGCGGGAAATCCCGCCCTTCGCCTATCGTGATATCGTCTATTTCTATTTTCCCCTCCGTCAGGCGGATCAGACCGCAGACGGCGCGCATCAGCATGGTCTTTCCGGAACCGTTCTTCCCCCAGAAGCCGTAGACCGCGCCGCTTTCCAATGTCATGTTCACGTCTTTGAGCACCTTGGCTCCGTGGATTTCTTTTGACCCGTGGGTTATGGTTATCTTCATCATTATCCTCTCTTAAAAATCCTGTTTTCGTCAGCCTCCACGCAAGCCGTCCGCAGCGCACATACAACAGAAAGCTCTTTTTCCATACTCCTCAAAAGAGGTCCTTCCGCCCTATCCACACTGCCCCCAGGGCCAGCGCCCCGACGCTCCAGGCTGCGCAGAGGAACAGGCAGTTCTGGAAGCAGATCTCCGGAATCCCTGACAGGAAGTCCTGCCGCAGAAGCATGGAGAAATTGCCAAAAAGCCAGGGGGAGGCCCAGAATACAGAGGCTGTCAGATATCCCAGCGTCAAAAACAGGGACAGGGCAGGCCCCAGGGCCAGAGAGGCCACCAGCTGGGCCAGGCATAGCGCCAGGGACACCAAAACGGGCTGGCCCCACCAGCGCAGGAATATCTCCCAGCCCCCCAGCTCCGCCAAATCTATCCCGTATCGGTCGGTCAGGAATCCCTGAGACCGGCCCGGACTTTTTATTGACGCGCTTCCTGCCGCCATGTTCTCACCTGCCAGGCTCTCAGTTGACGTGCTTTCTGCCGCCATGCTCTCGTCTGCCAGGCTTTCAGTTGACGTGCTTTCTATCGCCATGCTCTCGCCTGCCAGGCTCTCAGTTGACGCGCTTCCTGCCGCCATGCTTTTATCCGTCAAGCCTTCCGTTGCCGGACATCCCGCCTCGCCTTCTATGCGCAGGCCCCCCGCATTCCCGCTCTCCGGTGCCAAGCCTCCCGTAGCCAAGGCGCACACAGCCACCGTCGCTGTCAGCAGCAGATAATACCCCGCCACGGTGCAGCCCACCCAGACTGCCTTGCCAAACAGCCAGTCCCTGCGCCTGCCCGCCCGCACTATAGCCTGGCCGCCGCTGCGGGCAAGGTCTCCCGCCGGATAGGACACGGTCAGGAACAGCAGATAGCCCTGCAGCATCAGCCAGGGCACCGGCAGCTCGAACTTCCCCGTCTCCGACAGGAAATACTCCGGCATCCCCTGAAGCAGAAAGCCCAAATACCCCAGTACCCCTGGGGCCTGCACTCCCGGGACTTGCTCCCCTGCGGCCTGCATCCCCAGGACTTCCCCGGAGGCTCCCGGCATGGAGCAGCCCTGCACGGCCATGACGGCGAAATAAGCCTGCACCAGCGCCGCCCCCAGCCACTTCAGCCGGGTGCTCCGATATCCGTAGCTCAAGTCGTACCAGACCAGCCTTCCCAGGCGGATTCCCGCAAAATGCTTCTTCGTCCTGCTATTTCTGCCTTTTCTGTTTTTTCCGTCTTTTCTGTCCCTCATGTCCTCACAGCAGCCCCCTCTCCGCCCTCCGGAATCCGGCAAAGAAACCGGCTCCCCCGGCCAAAAGCAGCGCCAGCTCCCCCAGCAGCCAGGGCCACCGGGGCACAAAAAGCTGGCTGGGCCGCAGAAATCCCGCCGGGCACGCGGCCAGCTGCAGCGTGGTGGTCCCCAGGGCATAGAAGAACATGTACGCCAGGAAAGGCGCCAAAAGAACGGCAAACCGATTCCTCGTGAACAGGGAGGCGCACAGGGAAAGGGTGGTGAACAGCCCGAAAAATATCCCGTCCATCCCCAGGTACAGGCACAGGTACAAAAAGGGATGGGCATAGTAAAGGCCTCCCAGGAACCCGTCCGCCCCGATCGGGAAAAGCCCCAGCCCTGCCTGGGGCCTCACCGCCGGGAGGAACAGGCTCGTCATCAGGAAGTCAAAGGCCAGCGGCAGGACGGCCACCGCCGCTCCGCTTAAGAAAACCGCCAGATATTTCGCCCGCAGATAGGGCTTCCATCCCTGCCTGGACGCCGCCTGGCTCCCGTAGCCGCTGGCGCAGTCGTAGGCAAAGCTTCCGCTGTGGGGAAGGGCGCAGAGGATGGGGATCCACATGAAATACACCGTGGCCTGGAGGGAATAGTTCTCTCCGCCCATCCATTTGCCGTAGGAGGACAGGGGGTAGTCCCCGCTAACCACATAGCCCCTGACAGGCAGCACATACTCCCACAGATGCCAGAGGCTCAGGGCGCAGCCCACGGCCAGCGCGGCTGCCATGCGGCGGTTGCGAAACGCCCTGTCCAGCTCGAATTTCAGATTTTTTGCCATCCCTATTCCACCTTTACGCCCAAATCGATAAAAAAGCTGCCCTCATTGTCGCTGTCGAACTGCTTTACATGGTAGTAGAGTTCATAGGAGCCCACCGCCCCCATGCGCTCCGCCAGGGTATCATCCGCCCCTGTCATCCTTCCACAGCCCTCTATCACCCAGCCCACCTCGCTGGTGACGGACTCCCCGGGCTCCAGCCCCCAGTGGTGGAAATCCTGCGGGCCGCCTTCCTCCCAGTACAGGTCATAGTAGACCACATCGTTGGACCAGTCCAGCGTGTTCAGGGAAGCGCCGATGACGGAAATCCCGCCGGCATTCCGGTTGATTTCCCGGAATTCGTCCGTGGTGTTGGTGAAGGTGATGGTCAGGAAGAGATACTTGAAATCCCCCAAAAGGTTCCCCTGGCTGTCCGTCTCCACGTCCGGCATATAGTTCTGCAGATGCTCCAGGTTCCTGTCCCCGAAGCTCTCCGTGTACTCCACCTTCTCGATTTTATAGGAGATGCCCCAGGCTGCCGCGGAATCGGAGAGGGACAGGATGTTCTCCTGCCGGGTGAACAGCTCTTCGGCCTCGTATACCTCCAGCGCGTCGGTATCCGTGGCCGCAGGCTTCCCGGCCTCCGTCCGGGCCTGGCCGCCCCCTTCCGGGCCCCGGCCTCCCGGAGCCCCGGAATCTGCCGTGCCGTCCCCGGATCCGCCGCCCGTTTCGCCTGTCCCGGCTCCCGCGCCGGCGTCTTCCGCCCCTGCGCCTCCTGTCCCTGCTCCGGAGACACCGTCCCCCCAAGCCGCGGCTGCCGTCCCGCCGGGTTTCGAAGAAGCCGTGTCGGCACATCCTGACAGCAGTGTCATAACCAGGGCCGCCGCCATTGTCTTTATCCATCTTCTCTTCATTTTCCACAATCTCCTTCCCGTATCTTCGCTCCCCGCGGCTCTGGCCCGGAAGCTTACGGCTATGATACGGCAGCCCTTTACAGGAAATCCCCCAAAAAATGCAAAAAAATTGCAAAGACCGCGATGAGTCTTTGCAACCTGCCTCCTTACCGCCACCCCTCCGGCGGCCAGAACCGATAGCCGCAGATTTCCTTTTCTACAGCGTCATAGTACAGCACCAGGCTCCCCTTTCCCATGACGCACACTGCGGCGGCCTCCCTCTCGTCGCCGCAGACCTGCCAGGTGCCGCGCTCACAGCACTCCCACAGCGGTATCTGCGGCGGCAGCTCCTCCTGCCGCTCCGCCTGCGACAGCAGGGAGACGTAAAGCCCGTTCACCCGGAGCCAGTATTCCGGGCAGTCCTCATAAATCCTGTCGATTTCCTCCGTGTAAGCCCGCAGTCCCTCCTTCTCTCCTCGGCACAGCCCCTGAAGCGCCAGGAACGCCTCCTCCATCTCCGCCCCGGTAGGCTCCCGCTCCGTCCGGCAGCACGCCAGGAAAGGCAGCAGCCCCTCGTCCATGGCCATGGAAAGACGGCATTCCCTGCCTTCCTTTTCCACCGATGCCTCCATCAGATACCAGCTTTCCTCCCCTGCGCTCAAAAGGCCCTCCCAAAAGCTCTCGTCCTCCTCCAGCCCCATCAGCCCGAAGACCCGCTCATACACCTGAAACCCCACTTCCTCCTTATGGCATCTCACAAGATCTTCCATGACTTCCCGGGACATCTCGTCCCCTTCTTCTCCCCAGGGATGCCAGAGCGTCTCCATGAACTGCCCCGGAGCCGTCTCCAGGCTCCCCGGCAGGGCCTCCTCTTCCTCCACGACGCCCTCCGGGCGGAAGACGGCAGAGTAGGCAAGAGGGAGCAGGAAAATCCCGGCAGCCAAAATCCCGGCAGCGGACACCGCCGTGAACAATCGCCATCCCAGGCCGCATGCTCTTCTGTTTTCCCTCAGCCGTATATCCTTCATGCCCTGTGCCCTCCCCGGCCTACCCTGTCAGCCGCTGCCCCCATTATAATCCCTCTTCCCCGGAAACACAATGAAAACCTGTCCGGATTCCGGAACCAGTGGGGCACCGAAATCCCCGGTGCCTCCGCCAGCACATATCCGGAAGACGGAAGCCATTCCTCCACGCTTCTCCTGCACAGCCGTACATCTATCGTAGCGGGATACTTGCACCGCTCCGTCCCGCATGCCACATAGGTGTGGGCGGGAATGGCGATGTCCTCAAACCGCGCGGCTCCTCTGCCGGAATACATGTACCCCATTTTCATCTGATAATACTCCGGATATTCTGACAGCCCGGCAGGAGGGCTTTCATGAAAATATGAGCAAATAGAAGTGGAATAAATATTTTTTCTCTGTTATAATAGCCCTTAGATAATAGAATTAGCTCTTCAATTCTATTATAGCCCTTAGATAATAGAATTAGCTCTTCAATTCTATGTATAGCCCTTAGATAATCAGATTTGGAGGAAGTCTCTTATGTTAAAGCGATTAACCAGCGCAAAGGAATACATGGATTTCATCAATGAAATAAACCGCGACCCGAATTTCAGCGACCCCATGCTCAGCAACGAAGAGCAGATACGCGGCAATCTATTGGATGCCCCGGACAAGCCCTCAAACCAAATCTGGGGCGTTTTCGAGGAAGCGCAGATCACCGGCCTGTTCGTGTTCCTGATATTGGAGGAGGAATCCTATATCGAAATGCTGGTAGGCCTGTCCCGCAGCCCAAAGGCCTATGAAGAGATGCTGTCCTTCCTGAAGGGGACTTACAAAGGCTGCCTGGCCGATTTCGTCTATAACCCGGGCAACCATCTCCTCCATAAGCTGTTGCTGGATGAAAAATCCGAATTCGAGACCGAACAGCAGAAAATGCTGCTGAAAAGAGAAGTCCCCTGCCAGAGCAGCCTTCAAGTGGAACTGTACAGCCCGAAATACAGGGAACAATATATCGCCATACATTCCAAAGAAGGCTATTGGACCGCGGAAAAGGTCATAGACGCCCCCGACAGGTTCCGCATCATCCTGGCCATAGAACAGGACGAGGTAGTGGGCTATATCGACATCACCCATAAGTTTGAGGAAAACGAGCCTTTCGATGTGTTCGTCAAAGAAAACTTCCGCCGCAAAGGATACGGAAGGGCCATGCTGGCCAAAGCCATCGAGCTCAACAGGCCCAGACAGATGATGCTTTTGGTGGACGCCGACAACGCTGCTGCGATCTCCCTGTACGAATCATTGGGCTTCGTCAAGGCCGTGGGCGAAAACAACTTAACGGCGCATGTTTCGCTGTGAACATGCGCCCTGCTCCCCATGCGGCAGCGAGACGATGGCTAAACCACGGCTTCCACAATCGTCTTTCCGCCGATGGAGAGCTCCTTCACCCGATCCTGTCTGTCTCTCCCTGTGAAAACACGTCACTGGTGATGGCCTCCTTCGCCATGAACAGATTCAGCAGACACATCTCAAAAATACGGTTCGCAACAGCCACATGCCCGTCTTCTTCCTTTAAGAATCCAAACATGACACCGAGATTGATGGACTTCTCCTCCGGGCTGAAGGGTATCCGCTTTCCACGGTACAGAATGTCCTCTATCATGCTGCGCAGCTCCGGATAGAGATCGAGCTGCTTTGCCATGCTTTCGAACAAAGGCATGTTTTCTTTTAAAAGAATCGCCACCGCCCGCTCCACGCTCCTCTTTGACCAGGGCGCCGCCGAATCCTCATGCCCCTCTTCCCGGGGAAGCTCTTCACTGATGCACTTACAGATAGCGGAAACCAGCACCGGATAGCCCGACGTATACGCGTAGATTTCCTCCGCCACCGCCCTGATGTCCATCCCTGTGTGATGATCGGCCTCATATCCCCCCAGCATGTCGGCAATCTGTGCTGCCGAAAAGCTCATGTCAACCTTAAACTTTGCGGCGATATTCCATGGGCTATTATACTGATGCTCCTTTTCGGGGCGCAGCCTCAGCTTCAGATTCTTGATATCATATACCCCTGCAAGTATCACGGAATGAAAAGCCGGCATCTTATCCCGCTTCAGATAATACCCCCTAATCTGTGCCAGGAAATCAAGAAATACCTGATTGTTCGATGCACTGTCAATCTCGTCGATCATCAGCACAATGGGCTTTGGCGCAGCCCTGCACATCCCGCTCAGCCGGACGAACAGCTCGTTCAGGCTGCTGTTTACCGCCTTATCCGTAAGCTCCTTCAAAGGCTTCCGCAGATCTTCCCTGCTGTCTGCCCCCGCCAGGGCAAGCCCCTCCAGCACAGCGCCGGCAAAAACACGCACAAAGGCGGCCTCGTCCGCAAAGTCCTCTGTGCCCATCAGCTGGAAATCCAGCGCCAGGACGATATATTCCTCCTTCAGGTACCGCTCCAATGCATTCAGGGTCGTGGTTTTTCCATATTGCCGTCCTCTGTTTACGACGAAATATTTCCTTTTGTCAACCAGCTCCGTTTTAATCCAGGCAAGCCTGTCGTCAAGCCGCACCATATAATGCTCTTCCGGTCTGCATACCCCTTCTGTATTGAAATGTCTCATCCCCTCTTCGCCTCCAATGTTGTACCGTCCATAATCATTCGCTTTCACGCTTTTTCCCCGCTATCACAATGACATCCCCCCACATCCGCTTCCATTCGGCCCGGGCACCGTGCGGCTGCCATGCGGAAAAGCCGGGCGGCTCATCGTTCTGAAATGCCGATGCTTTCAGGGGTATCTGGATTAGGCAAAAACAGCGACACTGTCGTTCCTATGCCCTCCCTGCTCTCTATCTGCAGATTGCCCTGGTGCGCCTCCGCAATGGCCCTGCACAGGGACAGGCCGATGCCGGAGCCTCCGCTCTGCCGGGAGCGGGCCTTGTCCACCATGTAGAAGGCCTCGGTCACATGCCCCAGCTGCTCCCGGGGGATGCCGATTCCGTAATCCCGCACCCTTATCACCGCCCTGCCGTCTTCCTTCTCCAGGCTGACGTCGATCCGCTGATTCTCCCCTTTCAGCGCGGACGCCTTCAAGGCATTGTCCAGAAGGTTCAAAAGCAGCGACATCAGCAGCTCCCCATCGGCCTGCACAGTCACCGGCACGAGATCTTTCCGGATCGTGCACCGCCGCTTACGGCACACAGGCTCCAGGGCCTGCACCGCCTTCTCCGCCAGCTCTCCCAGGTCCACCGGGTGCAGCACCAGCGCCGTCCCCTGGAGGGACACCAGCTCCATCAGCTTGGAGGACAGGGATTTCAGCCGCCGGGCCTCCGCCGCGATGATGGACGCGCATTCCCGGCGCTCCTCCTCCGGCATATGGCTTTTGATAGTCATGATGTCCGCAAAGCCCAGAATGGAAGTCAGCGGTGTCTTCAGCTCATGGGCCATGTTGGCGATGAAGGTCTCCCTGCTGGCCGCCAGCGCCTCCACCTTCCGGATATTGTCCTGGATTTCCCCGGACATGGCGTTCATATGGCGGGACAGCTCCCCAATCTCGTCATGCCCTCCCGCCGGAACCCGGTATCCGTACTCTCCGGCCGCGATCCGCTCCGTGGCCGCCTCCAGGCGCTTCAGGGGCCTTGTCAGTCCCAGGATGGAGAGAAGCAGCGCCGTCGCTATGGCCAGGGAGACTCCTCCGCACATCCACTGGCAGAACCGCAAGTCCTCCCCGAACCGGCGGAACAGGTCCGATACGTCGCCGGACACCTGCACACGGTAGAAGCGCCCCTCCCAGAAGGCCGTGGCAGCGGAGCCAATCCACCAAATCCCCTCCCGCTCCTCCAGTGCGGTGGCCCCTCCGGCGGCCTCCCTTGGAAGCCGGGCAGCGGAAAAGCCGTCTGTCTCTATGGGCATGATGCTGATATCGTACTTCTGTGATTCCCCTGCGCCTTTTCCGCCGTCCCGGGCCGGAGCCTGCTCCCGCGCTTCGCCGGAATCCATCCTGAAGGCCCTTCCGTCCGACTGACTTCGGAACTCCTCCGATGCAAGGCAGAATTCCGCAAACAGGCCCTGCAGCTCCCTCTCCGTCAGCAGCAGCCGCCCGCCGTCATCCTTTTCCTCCTGGATCAGATGTCCTATCTGGGCCATGGCGCTGTCGCGGACGGTCTGCACCTTTTCCTTTGCCAGCAGAAGGGCATTCCTGTGGTTCCGGGCCAGCAGCAGCAGGGAAATAGCGCTGGCGGCCAGGGCCGTCAGGAACAATGTCAAAAGGAAGATTTTCTGCCAGAGCCTCATGCCATCCCCCCCTTTCCGAAATCTGGCGCAAGCCTCCCCCTCAGATGGCCAAACAGGCGCACCCTCGGCGCGACAGAGCCTGCATCCCATGCCCTCCGCACGGCACACTGACTCCACAGCTTCACATCTTCAGCAGCTTGTAGCCATAGGTGGGCACAGTCACCAGGCGGCCCTGGAGCCCCAGCTTCCTGCGCACCTGCTGCACATGGGTGTCCACTGTCCGGGTCTCCCCCTCGAAGGCGTAGTCCCAAACGGCGGACAGCAGCCGTTCCCTGGAGATGACGATGTCCTGATGCCGTATGAAGAAGACAAGGACGTCGAATTCCTTGGGCGACAGCGCCACGGCCTGGCCGCCCTTTTCCACCGTATGCCTTTCGGCATCCAATGTGATGTCTCCGTAGGCGAGCACCGTCTCAGCCTTATGGTGGCGCTTCATCACCAATTCAATCCGCGCCAGCAGCTCCAGGGCCTCAAAGGGCTTCACGATATAGTCCTCCGCCCCGGATTTAAGTCCCTGCACCTTGTGGGCCACGTCCTGCACCGCGGTCAGGTATATCACAGGGACTCCTGAGCCCTTCACGCTCTCCATCACCTGGAACCCGTCCAGCCCCGGGAGCATCACATCCAGAAGAATCAGGTCGAAGCCCCCGCCGCAGGCCCGCTCCACCGCCGAGAGGCCGTCGCTGCAGATTTCGCTGTCGTAGCCGCCCATGGTCAGGCAGGTCTGGATATATTTTGCAATATTGCTGTCGTCTTCCACAATCAGTATCTTACAGGACATCTCCCATCCCTCCGCTCATATGGCATCCGTCATGCGCTTCTCCGCCCCGATCCTTTTCCCGATATACGATCCTCCTGCGCAGCTGTGGGAATATCATGGTGGGATACTTGCACCGCTCCGTCTCGCATACCACATAGGTGTGGGCGGGAATGGCGATGTTCTCGAACCGCGCGGCATCCTCGGCATTTCCAAGCTCCTCCTCCAGATGCTCCCTCTCCCACTCCTGAAGCCTGGCCGCGATATAGAAATCGTACCCCTCCTCCCGGAAATTCGTCATGACTCCATAGCTGGTCACCGGGTCTCCCGCAAGCCCTTCAGCGCATACTGGTTCAGCCTGGTGGTCACATAGAACGCTTCCTCCTGGGCATCCCGCTCCGCGGGGCTTCCCGTAAAGAACCTCTTGTAGCCCGTGAGCACCATCTCCGGCTTCTCTTCTATCCTGTAGTCCATGCTGCTGCCTCCTTCCAATGATATCCGGATGGACAGGCGGGCAAAGGAGCGAAGCCTGGCCCCCGGCTCGCGCGCAGCCGACGGCGTGATACCGTGGAACCTGGCGAATGCTTTGGCGAAGCTGTCCGGGCTCTCGTACCTGTACTTCACCGCCGCGTCGATGACCCTGATCTTGTCGGCCGCCAGCTCCATCCCCGCCAGGGTCAGCCTGCGGCTGCGGATATACTCCCCCAAGGTATAGCCGCACAGGATGCTGAACACCCTCTGGAAATGATAGCTGAAGGAAAAGCCTGTCCTGGCTATCTCCTCATAATCCAGCTCCTCCGTGATGTGGTCTTTGATATAGTCGATGGCCCTCTGTATCCCTACGACCCACTCCATTCATCGCTCCCCCAGGCCGGCATATCCCCGCGCCTGACCCGTCCGTCTTTTTTGTCTCCGATTGTTCTGTTGCTTTTACCATGGTATGGAGACATTATACCGGAAGAAAACGCCCTGCGCCCGACTTTCCCTGCGGATGGGTGACGGTATGCACTTTTTATGCGGAATGCAGGCGGCCCCAGGCTAAACCACCGCCTCCACCCGGCTGATGATTCCCTTGTCCTTAAGGACCTTGATTTTCTGGGAAACGGTTTTTCTGCTCACTGTCAGCCTGTCAGCTATCTCAAGGATTTTCTTTTCGCTTTCCGTTAAAGCGCCATATGTTTTATCAGTCACCTTTTTGGTCACCTTTTCAGTCACTTTTTCAGTCACCTTTGCGCTTTGCAGCGCTTTGAACTTCACCATGATATCCCCGCCATGGACAATGCAATATCCCCTCTGCAATCCTGCACAAAGAGGAACACTTCCCAGGCTTCCTTAGCGTGCTTGAAGTCCTCCATGCCCAAGAAATAAGCCGCAAACAGGATTTCTATGCATTCCATCACCCAGGGGATTGCAGCCTTTTCTTCCGCGGACAGGCGCGTTATGCTCTCATAGCCCTCGATGGCGGCTCTCACGTTTTCCGTCCATTCCTTTTTGGTGAAAGCCTCCTCAGTCTCTTCCGCCAGCAGCCCTGTCAGGAAGTAGCAGATGTCGAAAATCCTGATGTTCCTCTGGCTCAGGTCGAAGTCGATATATCCCGACAGCTCGCCTTCCGAGAACAGGAAATTCCCGAAATGCACGTCTCTGTGGATCAGCTGTTTCGGCAGAAATTCATACACGTTTTCCAGGGATTCCACTGCCCTCGCACAGGCTTCCCTGTCTACTGTCTTCCACTCATCCCGGGCCAGGTTCTCCCACACCCATCCCTTCATCTCGTCCAGCAGGCTGTTGTCCCAGAACCCGATCTCCTTCTCGCATTCCAGAAACGCTTTGTGCAGCCGGGCTATGGCGCAGCCCATTTTCCGGGCCATCTCCTTATCCTTACTATCCGTGATGTTGCTGCCCTGCAGCTTCCGGGTCAGGAAGAAATAGAAGCCCTCCTGTTCCGCATATTTTTCCCCTGTTTTGGTGGGCAGGATTTCCGCAACCGGGATATGGCATCCCGCCAGAATCTCAGATATTTTTATGTTCCTTTCCAACTGATTCCTGTCGCTGTATGCCTTCATCACATAGGCATGATCGACTTCCCAGGCTGTGTTATAAATCTGGGATATCTGCCGGATTTCCATTCCCCATAATGGCAGAATCTGTTCTATCTTCTCTTTCATTTTCCGATGTTTTCTCCTCTCCCCGGCGAGAATCCTTCTGACGCTTGGCTCCGCTGGATGGTATAGGATTCCAGGCTGTCCGCTGGTTCTGCTTTACAGATGCTTGCGGTAGATATGGTGGTTGCGCTTCATGGGCATGCGATTCCATAATCTCTTATCAGGGAAACGGCAATCTCTCTCGCCACCGCGCTGGATACCTCCCGATCCGCTGTCTCCCCCAGATAGACGCAGAAGTAGACCCGGTGCCCCACATCCGCGAATCCCGCATACCAGGCGTCCACCACGATGCCATCGGATTTTCCCATGCCCGTTTTTCCATAGACAGAAAAGGGCTCTGCGCCGGTCTCCGGAAGGAACATGACCTCTTCCAGAGCCGCCAGGATGTCCGGAGGATATTCGGAGGCCTGGCCGAAAATCCGCTCCAGGACTTGGGTCTGTTCCCTGGGCGAGATTTTCAGGGAGGACTCGATCCAGAAGCCGGTCAGGGCCGGATTGCTGTTGTTGTTATTCAGATGGCCCTCCCAGTCGGATATGTCGCAGTTTCCATATTGCAGAAGTTCCAGGGCGTCCTGTATGGCCTCAGAGCCTATGTCGTCAATCACCTGTCGGTAATACCACACGCATGAGGTGCGGAAAGCGGTGGGAAAATCAATATCCTGGTTCCAGTCATCGCTCCAGAAAGCCTCGCCGCTCCATGGGCGGGTGGAATCCTTTCGGTCAATGGCACCGCTCTCCAGCCCCACCAGGGATGAAATAATCTTGAACGTGGAGCATGGGGAGCGGCGGGTGTCCGCCAGATCTTCGTTGTAGATCTGGAACGTATTTCCATCCGGGTCAAAGATGACTGCCGCACCGTTCAGATCGCCGAAATAGGAGCTCCAATCCGGACGAAGCGTTGTCGCAGGGGGCACATCCGCAGGCTCTTTTGCGGCTTCCGGAACGGCTCCGGCAGAAAGGGCATCCTTTTCCTCCGAATCTGCCGGGGCTTCTGTCTCATTTGGGGCATCCGTCTGCGTCTGCGTTTGCATATCATTTAGAGCCACCGGCTCTGTTTCTGTCCGGGGCGATGACGATTCCTCATGTTCCGCCGCGCATCCGGATAAGATTGCAGACAGCAGGAACACAGGAATAACCAGTCTCGTATATCTCATATGGCAAAGTCTCCTCACTGAATCATTAACTCCCTTAAATCCCCCCAGACTCATTTTCCTTCGTCCTCCCGGATTCTCTCCAGGACATTCCTTCCAGGGTACAGTGCATCTTCTTATCCACTTCCATTCTAGCAAACACAAAGAAGAAAGGCAATGCCATATTTCTGCCGAAAGGCCTCGCATCATTCAACCAAAATGGAAAATGGCAGATTTCCATTTAATTTCTGGAAAACCGCTCCGAAATGTGGTATTTTTTTATTAGAGCAGCCCTCATCAAAGGCGTTTGCAGCCTTCGCAGTGGGGTATTGTATACAAAAAGATAAAGGGGCATTTCTCATGAATGAAAGACGGAACAGCAACTGGAAACAGATATTGACAGGATGGTTATCTGCATTCCTGCTATTTGGCACGATAAATGGTCGTCCGGGAATGCCTCCGGCAAATGCGGCAGGGGCAGCGGTACAGGTGACGGAGGGGCAGGAAGGACAGGAGGGCCTGGAGGGCGAGCCGGAGGCCCATGTATGCTGCGAGCTAGAGGAAGAAAGGACACAAAGAGACTAATACTTAAGTTCGACCGAGAATTCTTCCAAAAATGCTCTTCTTAAAGCAGGCGCATTGCGGAAAAGCCCCACCGAATCGTTCAATGCACAGGACTGCACTGCCGCCAGGACAGCCTCTTCTGTACGCGATGCCTCCGCCAAAACCTGGGAATAGTAGAACAGATAGCCACCAAGATGATTTATGTTGCATTTCAACATGGCAATGTCAATACGTTCATATAGCGCAATCAGCTCGGCATGACGATTCTGCCGGTAAAGCGTCTGGCAATATCGCAGGTACACATTCATCAGAAACGTATTCAGGAAAAGAACATCCAGCCTGTTCTTTTCCACATAATGCAGAATATGAGAATAATACAAAGTCGCCGTCCCCTGCTCCCCTGCCGCCTGGTAGCTCTGGGCCATGAGGTTCAGGATGGACAGCTCCTGCCAGGTCAGGCGGCAGCCGGAGAGATTATAAATGTCAAAATCCGGCAATGTCAGCCCCAGCGCTTCCGACAGCCTAAAGATTCTTTCCCTTGGATCCTCCGGCTCGTAAGCAATGTCCACCAGGTACTCCTGGCGGTAAAGCGCACTTTCCCCATCGACCAGCCGTTCCATCTCCGCCTGATACTCCCGACGCGTCTCTTTGGGCAGCAACTGGTCGTGAATCAACTTGAACTTCAGATCATAAAATCTCGCATCCTTCTCGCTTCCCCAGAAAGTAAACGCCCGCTCCGATATGCCCAGCCGCTGCAGCAGGGCCTCTGCCAGAGCGATGTCCGGCTGGAGGTCTCCGGCCTCTATCTTAGACAGCTTGGACGCGCTGCACAGCCCCCGGCAAAGGGTCTGTTGGGAGATTTTCTGTTCTGTGCGGAGCTCCCTGATCAAATCTCCAAAGGTATAGATGTCCGGTGAGTCCGTATCATAGACGCCGTCGGCCAGCCCTGCGCCGTCCATCCCGTGAAACGGATACGCCTTCAGGGGCGCCGCCTCCAGACTGCGCATATATTCCGTCACCAGGAAGTCCGTCCTCTGGCACAGATACTCCCTGCAGACAGCGGCATAGCAGCTGTCCACCGCCTGGGCTGAGTAGAATACCGCTTTCAGGAAGACATCCGCCCTGTCCGGATTTCCCAGATGATGGTGGCACAGGCCTGTCAGAAAGCATAGTTCGAACAGAGGCGCGCATTCCACGTTCCCAGCCATCCTGTGCCGGTGGAAGTCCGCCGTCTCCAATCCTGCGGCATACTCCCCCATGGCAATCAGGTACTTGGCATATACCACGGCATCCTCCGCCTGCATGCGCTCTTTCTCCAGATAAGTGAATTTACTATTGGCCAGATATTCCGCAATCTGTCTGTGGATGGCAAGGCAGCCATCCGGCCTTCCCAGATACAGCTCCTCCTGGGCCAGCGCCGTCAGGAGCCTGATTTCAATCTGGGACAGCATCAGATGCCGGAAATCGGACAGGCAGATGTCAGGGCGCGTGATATGCAGGGCATCCAGAAGGGCATCATAAATCGATTGGTGGGAGCCGCAGTATGAGCGGAACTGCAGCCTGCACTGGAGCAGCAGCCATTCCTGGCAGTACAGCCTGTTGTCCGCCCAGCCCATCTCCTCAATGCCTCTGAGCTCGTCCCAGGCCCTGGGAAGCTGCCACGCGTCCAGATAAAAGCCCGCGCGTTTCAGGCGATAGTAGCAGTCGAAGTCATCCCTTCCCGCGAAGACCGGAAAGCGGTGGCAGGGCGCGCCGGCACGCTCCATCAGCGCCTGGAAGGTCGCAGGGCTCACCCCCGACACCCCGGTCTCTATCCTGGACAGGGCCTGCAGGGAGCAGATGCCGTCGGCCAACTGCTCCTGCGTCAATCCGGCCTTCCGCCTCGCCTCCCGGATGATGTCTTTCGTGCTGCGAACTCCCATTTCAGAGTATTCCTTTCTCTTTTTTACATTTATTATAATATCGATTCCAGTATAATTCAACCAAAATGGAAACAAAAATATTTCCTGTGGATTGCTGGAAAAAGAGCACAAATTATTGTATTATAGTAGATATTATGTATTGGCATGAAACGGAGGCAACTATGCATATCAGACAGAAAACCCACAGCAAGAATCCCCCTAATGCCCTTTCCCGGCGAGCCCTTCGGTGGGCGGTCTTATTTCCGGCCTTAGTTCTGGCACTGACCGGCTGCGCCGTTGGCGGCAGCGAAGAAAGCGACTCCCCCTATGTCTACGAGACCCAGTTCCACTCCCCCGAGGGCGGCGTGGAGGACTTCACGGTATCCGGCGATTCTGTCTACTACAGCACCTTCGACGGAGAATTCTACCAGTGGACACCGGGCGGGGAGACCAAGAAGCTGGACATAGAGCCCTTTATGGAGGAGACTGACAGCCGTCTCCTCCAGGCGGACCTTCAGGGGAACCTGTATGTCTTCTATCGTGTGCCGAATCCGCCGAATTCCGCTTCCTACTATCTGGTAAAATACGATGCCGCAGGAAAGGAGCTGGCCAGGCAGAACGTCTCCCTGCTCACCAGCCAGTTCTCCCCCTACGAGACGGCAGTAGATGGGGAGGGGCGGCTATATCTCAAAGGGATAGATAAGCTCCTCCTGTTCGATGGAACCTGCAACTATGTAGGGACGTTGGAAGCTCCCGAGGGAGAAAATCCAATCTGGCTCACAGGAGACGCCGCAGGCCATGTGTACTGCGACCTGTACAATTCCCAGGATAATGATATCATACGGGAGGTCGTCTGGGGCGGGGAGGCATCCGGGGACGGCCAGGGCGGTTCCCCGCAAGATTCCCAAACCGCCTCCTTCGGGGATTCCCTTGGCGAGACTGTGCCCGGAAGCTATCTGGCGGCCTATGGCGAGGACCGCTTCCTGACCTACGGAGACAACGCCCTCTACCTCTATGACGCGGCGGCAGATACCCAGAGGTTGCTGCTGCAATGGGCGAGCTGCGCCATCGATCCCGCCAGCGTGGAGCGCATCGCCACGCTGGCGGACGGGCGCATCGTGGCGCGCCTTGAGGAGGATCAGGGCAGCGGCGAGCTGGCCGTGGTGACGGAAGTCCCCAGGGATCAGGCCACTGAAAAAGAGACCATCACCCTGGGCGTCCTGCAGGCCGGCAACAGCCATCTGCTGCGCTGTATCTCCCAGTTCAACAGGCACTCCCCTGACTGCCGCATCGAAATCAGGGAATATT
>NZ_CAPDXS010000010.1:0-36153 GCF_948601915.1 uncultured Acetatifactor sp.
TCGCGGGGTGCACGGACATGGGCAGCCATACACACAATTCCTGCGGTGTCGCGGGGTGCACGGACATGGGCAGCCATACACACAATTCCTGCGGTGTCGCGGGATGCTCACAGACCGGTGAGCACAGCCATGGAGGAAACAGGGGCGGCCATCATCAATCTGGTCACCGAGGCGGCCATCATTGAGGCTAAGATAAAGAGGATAGAGAAGTTCCTGCTGCCGCCATCCCCTCCAAGAAGCAAGCTCCCTGGTTCCGGAACCGGGGAGCTGTTTTCATGCCCGCCGTCCTGCCGGAACAGCCCTTTCAGATTTGAGCTCCCCCCCTATGCTCACGAAATCCTGATAATCTGCTCATAGAGCAGCAGTTCCTGTGCATTTACATTCCGGTTGTCATGGTAATGCCCGAAGAACCACTTCTTAAACCTGGTATTCTGCCGGATTTCCTCCAGATAAGCGGTGGCAACATCCGGCCTATACCCTGCGCCGCCCAGCAGAATCTGCGTACTGGAGGCGCAGCAGTGGGTCACGATAAAGTCCACGGCATTGCCATGAGCCGCAAGATTCCTGCGCCCCTCCTCCATCTCCTCCTGTGAGGGAAGCTCCTGCCGCCACCAGCTTACATGGTTGATACAGTACGGAAGCCATCCCTGATTCAGCTTCCTCTTCTTTCTCTTAAAATCCGGATCCTCCGGCTCCAGGATGCCTCCGTCGATGTCATGGCTGCTGGCCCCGCCGAATGTGAAGACGCTTTTCCCATCGATTGCAAATACCTGGCCGCGCATCATATGAATCACGGTAGGCCTGATTTTATGCACCTTGCCGCCATGCCATTCCTCCACGGGGTAGGCATAGAGCCTGTCAAAGTTTTCATGATTCCCGTCCACGAACAAGGTGGTAAAGGGCTTGCCCTCCAGCCAGTCCATCAGATGCTTCTCTTCCTTATTTTCCCCTCCCCGATTCCAGACCCCGCCGAAATCTCCGCAGACAATGACGTAATCATCCTTTGTCATCTCTTTCTGCTCCGGAAATATCCCGGTGTTGAATCTCCCGAAGTCCTGGTGGCAGTCGCCGGTAATGTAAATCATTTTCATCACTTCCTTTCGGATGTCCGTGTCTCCACAGTCTGTGAAGCGTGGACTGCTGTCCAGAAAATTGCCAGAAGAGAGAAGGCCCGGCTCACTGTCCAGGATTGCAGGCAATGTCCTTATTCTTTAGCCCCTTCCCGATAAACGGCACCTCGAAGAAGTCTTTTGGGTTCTCACGGATGATATAGTCCATATAGTTCCCTATCATCATGGCATAGACGTAGTACCCCATGGCATTGGGGTGGCCGCCCATGGCGAAGGTCTTCCGCATCTCCTCGTCATATGCCGGCCCGTCATGGGCCATGTCGATCAGGTAGGTATAGGAGAACAGCCCGCACATCTTTTTCATCTCGTCGGCGATGGCGCAGATAGTCGCATCCGCCTGCTCCTCCCCCCGCCTCTGCATGGAGACCAGGAAGATCCGGGCATCCTTTTCCATGGCTTTGAGCCTGGACACAATCCGCCCCATGTCGCCGAGGAAGGTATCCGGGTTGGCCGCCGAATCCTCCGGGTGGATGTCCGCCGCGCTGCCCGCGGGCTGGTTCGCGCCGAATATGTCGTTGTTCCCCAGGGCGATGATATAGGCCTGGTTCCACTGCCAGAAGCCGTTCTGGTCCGCCCAGCTCTCCAGGTACTCCTTAGCGGTCATGCCGCCCCTGGAGTAATTGCGGTACACCGTCCCCGTCAGCCGCTCCAGGACAGCCGGCCAGGAATACTCGTACATGTCGTGGTAGAGGGTATTGCCCTCCTCGTCCTGGGACTCGAACTCCCCGGAGGACAGGGAGTCCCCGATGATGCCGATTTCCTTGAAGATTCCGGCGAACCCGCAGGCCGCCTTCAGATTGTCCAGGGGCTTCTCCCCCGGTGCCACCGTGAATAAATCCAGATTCATGTCGCCCTCCTGTATCTTTGATGTATGCCGCACACCAGTTAAATTTACAGTATGCCCCGACTGCGGTATAAATCCTATTATATAGAACCCTTTGGCAAAATTCAACAGGAACCTGGCCCCAGTATCTCCACAGGGCCGGAGATCACTTCCCTGGCCACGTACAGCACGCTGTCCGCCCGGGCGTCCATGATCCATTTCACCAGGGTCATCTCCCCCCGCTGGATTTCGATACAGGTGATGCAGCGGGGATGGACGCAGCTTCCTGTATTGTAATAGAAGGACGGCTCTTGGGGCAGCACGGGGCGGTGGGTATGCCCTGTAACCAAAATGTGCTGACGGGTCTCAGCCCAGCTGCGCAGGCTCTCCTCGCACCTTTCCTTCACCTCGTAATTCTTGGCGGCGCTGGTGGGATCTAAGAACCCCAGGTTCTCCAGGGGGCTCCAGAAATACCGCACCAGGAACCGGGCCAGGGGCCAGAGGGTGGAGTTCAGGAAGCTGGCCTGGTGCCCGTGGGTCAGGTACAGGGACTTCTCCGGCGCGGACTCGGCGTAGAGGATGACGGCCTCCAGGAAGGCCGGATTCTTTCTGCGGACGATGTTGTGGTTGCCGTAGAGGAGGTGCAGCCGCCCTTTCTCCTCGAACCGGGCGAACATGCAGTAGACGTCCTCATGGATCTCCGTAATGTTGCGCAGCTTCCGGTTCTCCCACAGTTCTTCCCCGTCCCCCAGCTCGATATACGTAAAACCGTTTCTGTAATAATGTTCCATCGCCGCATAGTACAGATGCTGGTTCTTCAGGAAATTGTCCGAGGAGGTGCCCACGCCCCTGTGGCAGTCGCTGATGAGCACATACCGGGAGCATCTACGGAAAGGCAGAACCAGCGCCTGGGAGAAGGCGCGGTCCAGACGCCCCTTGGCGCTCATGACCTTTTCCTGCGGCGGGGCCTGCACCTGCGGCAGCATTTGGGGCGGCGGCATCCGTGCTTCCTGTGGCATCGCCTGTGGAAACGGCGCAGCCGCATCAGCCTCCGGAAGCAGAACGGGATATAGTAGTACAGGAACAGGATGCGGTCTTCCGTGCAGGTAAAGGGCCTGGTGACCCAGAGGAAGAGGCGGCAGTACATCCGGTTCAGACACTGGGACAGCCTGCGGCACAGCCGGGTCAGGAAGCCGTAATGCTCCTGCACGGGCCGATGGAAGGTAAAGCACAGGCAGAGGTTCTGCACCGTGATACCCTCGGCGGCATATCCCGTCCGGCACAGGCCCCGGTAGAAGGCCTCCAGCATCTCCCTGTCGCCGAAGCAGACCGTCGCCTTCAGGCACAGGCTGGAGGGGCGGGCGAACACGCCCGGCAGGAAGGCCGTGAGCCACCAGTGCCTTTCGGAAATCTTCACGCAGGCGCCGTTCTCCAGGAACAGCTGCATGGTACAGTTCAGCAGCTCGGCCTCGCTGACCGCCTGGAAGTGCGCCGTCCGGTATTCCGTCTCGGAAAGTAGCCTGTCGGCATGGTAGATGCCGATCTCGGCGCCGGCGTTGATGCCGTACTGGCCCTTCCAGAATTCAATCAGCCATGTCCGGCCCCGGTAGTTGAAGTACACCGGAAGGGAGTCGAACACCATCTGGAAACGGGGGGCCATGTAGTCGTAGACCCAGGCATAACCGGCGCTCTTCTGCCAGGCGTCCAGGGTGGAGGAGAAGAATCCGCAGCAGCAGTGGTATGCATAGCCGAAGGGCTGCGCCAGCTCCTCCAGCAGGGAGCATTTCTCGCACTTCTCCATGTCCCGGATTCTGTAGATGATCTTCCTCCTGCGGAAGTGACAGAACAGCATGCTCAGGAGAGCAAGCAAAAGTAAGATGAACAGAGCAGCATACATAATGGTAACCTATAATCCTATGTGGTTTTGCTCTATTATATGCCCGGAGACGTAAAGATGTACCCCTTGATATTATTCTCCGTTGTGAATATAATAGATACAGTAAGAGAGGACAAAGCGTATATCAAAAAGTATGAGGAGCACAGCCATGCCTGAAAATCAGAACATAGACATGGAAATCAAAATGGAAGGATGACTATCTGGAATGGATTTGCGGTTTTGCCAATGCTCAGGGCGGAAGGATTTATATCGGCTGCGATGATGACGGGCACGTTACAGGACTTACCAATACCCGCAAGCTTTTAGAGGACATCCCAAATAAAATCCGCAACGCCATGAGCATTGTCGTCGATGTGAATCGGTTAGTATGCGGTGGAAAAGAATACATCGAAATCGTGGTTCCGCCCTATCCTGTCGCAATTTCCTGCAAGGGCGTTTATTATTACCGCAGCGGCAGTACCATGCAGACACTCTCCGGGCCCGAGCTGGAAAGCTTCATCCTCCGTAAACGTGGGGCATCCTGGGACAATATGCCACACACAAGTATGGTACCTGGCGCGGAGCAGCCTAGCCTTATTGCTGCAGCTTTATCGTATCCACAATGGACAGCCTCCTAATCTTCCTGATCGGCCGCCGGATGGCCAGCGCCGCGGAGCCGAAGCAGAGGATGACGATCAGCGCCAGCGATGGAGCCGGAAGCCGCCAGCCGATTCCCCATTTGTCGGCGATCAGGAACTGGAACATCATCTTGTTTAAGGGCAGCCCCAGGACGCAC
The DNA here is from genome assembly GCF_948601915.1 of uncultured Acetatifactor sp. Classification (NCBI taxonomy): domain Bacteria; kingdom Bacillati; phylum Bacillota; class Clostridia; order Lachnospirales; family Lachnospiraceae; genus Acetatifactor; species uncultured Acetatifactor sp. The sequence continues at coordinate 4,626 of NZ_CAPDXS010000010.1, forward strand.
CCGGCTATGCACCCCAGCACCGCATAAGTAGCCGCTTCGGCGGCAATCATGCGATAGAGCTGCCCGGTGCCCATGCCGATGGAGCGCATCACGCCGTACTGCCTTGTCCTTGCGGCCACGCTGGCGTTCATGCTGTTGAAGATATTGAATACGGTTATCAGCGCGATGATAATCAGGAAACCATATATGAATACCGCGCCCGTATAGTAGGAGCTCTGGGACTCCTCGTTGGACAGCCTTTTGTCCGCCAGGGTGCAGTCCGCCGGAAGGAGGCTGCGTATGGCCGAAACCGTTCCGTCGCTGTCCGCGGCCTTCCCGTCTTCCAAAGGCCTCCCGCCGCCTCCAAGCTGTATGTCAATGGCGGCATAGCCCACGGCACCCACGCTTTCCGTGAACAGCTCCTCGGAGCATATGATATAGCCCAGGATTCCCGCCGGACATGACGCGTTGGTGGCAGAGAGGATCCCCGCGATTCTCACCTGCCTCTCCCCCAGAGGCGCATGGAGCGTCACCACATCCCCCACCTGCCAGAGCATCCCGTCCCGGTAGGATACCAGGATATCCGTGGTTCCCCCGCAGACCGCATCCATATCCCCCCGGTTCAGCTCCTCTCCGGCCCATCCGAACTGCTTCTCCTCATAGGAGACCAGCGCGGCCGTACCGCTCTCCGCCTCAGAGGAAACGGACAATCCGCCGTATTCCATCCTTCCGAAGGCCCTTTCCACGCCTCCGATGGCCTCTATCTCTTCGATGACGGAAGGATCCATCCCCCCGGCAGACGCGGCGGACAGGTCTCCCGCCCAGGGGGCCAGCGCCGGCATGCCCTGATCCAGGAACACCACCATCACCTGGAACGCCAGGAACAGCATGATGCTGATGGCAAAGGAGCAGGTCATCAGGAACAGATTCTTCTTCCCCGACAGGGCGTGGAACACGCCCATGCCTGTCTCCACCCGGAACAGCTTCGTATTGGCGGCATGCCTGTTCTGCGCAAGCTGGGAGCTGCCGTTTATGGCTGTGACAGGCGATACCTTTGCGGCCTTTTTCGCGGGAGAAAGGGAGGCCAGGAGGACGATCAGGAAGCCCACCAGGATTCCCGCCATTATGCCCACGATGCTGACTTCAAACAGCGGCACCTCTGAAAACCTGTCCCCGCTGACGGACTTCAGCAGCAGGCAGGCGGCCCATGTGGCAATCTGTCCCGCCAGCAGGCCCATGGGGACGCCCCTGGCGCTCTGCCTGAGCCCCTGGAGAATCACGAAATGCCTCACCTGCCCCCTGGAGGCCCCAAGGCAGCGCAGCAGCCCGTAAAACTGTATCCGCTCCAATACGTTGGTATGGAAGCTTGCGGAGATCATCACCGTCCCCGCAATCAGGACCAGGAGGACAAGGATAGCCGCGATCAGGTACAGGGCCTGCATGATATTGCTCTCGCTCTGTCCCATCAGGCCCAGCAGGGCGGTATTTTCGGAAATCTGGCTGTCCGAAAGGCCGTACTGCTCCTTTATCTCCTCTATGGCCCTCTGGATGCGCGCACCGTCCCTGAACCGGATGCGGTAGGTGGTGCCCTCCGCCGCGTCCTCGTCCCCGATGGCCAGGAATCCCTCCTCGCTCAGGGCCATCCCGCAGATATCCGCCTTCAGCATGGAGCCCATATCCCTCAGGACGCCGGTGATGCGGTACCGCTTCTGCCCGCCTCCCGGTACCGTCACGGTGACGTTGTCGCCGATGGTCAGGCCAAGCCGCTCCATGGCGCTCTCATTCAGCAGGGCCTCGTCCGGCAGCACCGGGTATGTGCCTTCCGTCATGTCCATCTCCGTCAATGCTTCCATAGTGCCCTCAGACGCTCCCGCAAAACTGACAGGCATGTCACTTAGAACCCCCGCACTGCCCTGATAGACCCATCCCGACAGGGCCACGTCTATCCTGGCCGACACCGCTTCCGCCGTCTCCTGCCCCACGTCGCGGAGGGCGACGTGGTATTCGCCGTTGGTCTTGATGAAATAGTTCTTCTGGGAGCGCATGGCCATGTCCGCCATGCTGAAGATCGCCATGACCAGGCATACCGAAAGGGTGATGCACAGCACGGAAATCCGGTTGTTCCTGCGGTGGATTCTTTCATATTGGGGTATCAGGCCCAGATAGCTCTTCATCTCGCCGTCACCCCCAAATCCTTCAATCTGCCGTCGGTCATGCGCAGCACCCTGTCCGTGGCGTCCGCATGGCTTTCATTGTGGGTGATCATCAGGATGGTCTGGCTGTACTTGGCCGACATGGACTTCAAGAGGGCAATCACCTCCCGGCTGTTCCCGGAATCCAGGTTCCCGGTGGGCTCGTCCGCCATGATGATCGCGGGGCGGGCTGCCAGGGCCCTGCCAATCGCCACCCGCTGCTGCTGGCCGCCGGAGAGCTGCCCGGGCAGATGCTTCCTGCGCTCCTTCAGGCCCAGGATGCCCAGAAGCTCCTCCACATACCTTCTGTCCGGCTTCCGGTAATCCAGCAGCAGCGGGAAGGTGATGTTCTGCTCTACATTCAGCTCCGGAATCAGGTGGAAGGACTGAAAGATGAACCCGATGTTCCGGCGGCGGAATACCGTCAGCTCCTTTTCGGGCATGGAAAAGACCTCCTGCCCGTCAATCAGCACCTTCCCGGAGGTGGGGTTGTCCAGCGCGCCCACCACGTTCAGGAGGGTGCTCTTCCCGGAACCGGATTCTCCTACAATCGCGATGAATTCCCCCTTGCCCACGGAGAAGTTCACATGGTCCAGGGCCTGTACCCTGGCTTCCCCTTTCCCGTAGGTCTTGCATAGATCCTGTACTTCAAGAATGTTCATACCTGCTCCTATCCGCCCGCTTCGGCGGGCATTTATTCGTGTATGAAACCATCATAGCCCATGGGTCTTACTTTCACATGAATTCCGTCTTACTGTTTTGTAAGATTGACCCTTCTGAAAGATTGGCTGACTCGTCAGACTTGCCCTTCTGTAAGATTGGTTGATTTATCAGACTTACCTCTCCGTAAGATGAAAGAAGCTCAGTACGAATCTGCTGCCCTGCCCCACCCTGCTGGTGACGGATATCGTCCCCTGATGGGCCTCCACAATCGCCTTGGCCAGGGGCAGGCCCAGTCCGATGCCCTGGGTATCCTGGGAAAAGCGGCTGCGGTAGAAGCGTTTGAAGATATTGTGGATGTCCTCCGGGTGGATGCCTTTCCCATTGTCCTCCACCACGATGTTCGTCAGCAGGGCCGTCCTCTCCCAGCCGATTAGGATTCTTCCGCCCCTTCCGGTGTGCTCCAGGGCGTTCTTCACCAGATTCCCCAGAGCCTCCGACAGCCAGAGGGCATCGCAGCACAGAGTGACATCACTCCTCCCCCGCAGGACAATCTCCTTGGATTCCCGGGCGGCCAGGGTCTCGAAGCGCTCCGTCACGTCCCGGAGGAGCATTTCAAGGTTTTCCTCCGCCTTTTCCAGCCTGACGGAGCCTGCGTCCAGCCTGGCTATCTTCAGCAGCGTGTAGACCACGTCCTCCACCCGGCGTATCTCCCGCAGGGACTTGTGGCCAAATGCCCGGATCGTCTCCCTGTCCGCGCTGTCCTCCGCCATGATCTCATGGTACATCCGAAGGGCGGCCAGCGGCGTCTTCAGCTGATGGGACACATCCGAGATCATGTCCTGCAAAAACAGCCGCGTCTGTCTCTCATGCTCTGCCTGGGCGGAGAGAATCGTGGCCAGCTCATTGATCCTGTGGAACAGGCCGTACCAGGCTCCCGCCTCCTGGCTGTGGATTCGCCGGTCCGTGTCCCCTTCCAGGAAGCTGGCGATCACGGCGTCCGCCTTTGCAATCATGGCCCTCTGGCTTCTGATGTAAAACCCCACCGTCACAAAAACCGCGGAAAAAATGCCAAAAAGCATACCACCAAACAAGATGATGGTATGCCTCCTGTAAGCGGCCACAGCAGGAATCAGAACAGAATCCGTGTCTTCGCTGTAGTCTGCCGCATGCAGGACCCGCCTTCCTGCCTCCAGTTCAAAGACAGTTTTGTCTTTCGTAAAGGCGGCTGCCACAGCCTCCTCCGGATGACCCAGCAGATAGCCCGCCGCTCCGTAATCATGCTCCACCATCGTCTTCCGGAAGTCCCTTGTCATCCACAAAACAAGCATGACAGAAACCGCCAAAGCCAGAAAGAAAATAGCCCACAGCCGCCAAAGCAATGCCCGTGTCTCCTTTCCCATCCCCTGCATCCTCCCCTACTTTCACTCCCCCACAAAGTTATTTGCACGCTTCCATTGATAGCCGACCCCAATCTCCGTCAGCAGCATCGTAGGAGAGCCGGGATCGTCTTCGATTTTCCTCCGCAGCCTGCGGATGTACACAGAAAGGGTATTGTCGTCCACATAGTTGCCGTTTCCGTCCCAGAGGCGGTCTAAGATCAGCTCCCTGGACAGGACGCGGTCCGGGTTTTCCAGGAACAGGCATAGCAGCTTGTATTCCACCAAGGTCAGAGCCAGCTCCGTCTCCCCCTTCCAGGCCAGGCGCCGCAGCGGATCGATTCGGATCCCATTGGATTCCAGGATGGCATCCCTCTTTTGGAACTGCCCGGAGCGGCGCAGCAGCGCATTGATTCTCGAAAGGACTTCCCCCAGCCGGAAGGGCTTCGTGATGTAGTCATCCCCGCCCATGTCCAGCCCTTTCACGATGCTGATTTCCTCATCCGAAGCGGTGAGGAAGATGATTGGGACGGAGGAATCCTTCCGCGCTTCCCTGCAGATGTCAAAGCCGGTCCCGTCCGGCAGGGTGACGTCCAGCAGCAACAGCCCGTATCGGCCTGCCGGGAAATATCGGTACGCCTCCTTCACGGTGCGGGCATTGTCCACGGTAAAGCCGTTCTTCTCCAGGGTGAACTTCAGCCCCTCGATCAGGCTCAGGTCATCTTCCACATACAGTATCTTTTTATCCGTCATATCGTTTTACCCCTCCGGACGCCTCAAGCATATCCAAAGCAGGACCGCAGCCTCCCCGGCCAGCAGCCCCCACAGGACGGTCAGCAGCATGGGCCAGGCCCCAACGCCTCCCGCAAGGAGCAGCATCCCTGCCGGAAGCACATATTTCCGGGGATGGTGCCACAGGTCGCTTTCAATCTTCCAGTCCCGGATGGGGCAGAGCCATTCCAGCAGCACAGACAGAATCGCGCTCTGCAAGGCAAAGAAAAGGGCCCCGGCCACCATGGGGGCGGCGACGCTCCCCTTCTGTATCTGCCAGCTGCACAGATATATGCCGTTAGCAGCCATGTTGCACCCGAAGAGGAACAGGCAGTACGGGATGCAGAATGCCCTTCTCTGTCCCGGCAGGAACCGAACCGCCAGCTCCAGGTCGCGGTCACAGGACAGCAAGATACAGACCGGCGTATTCAGGCACAGAATCGCAAAGCCGATGGGTATGGCGTCCAGCCCGGCCATCTCCCCCAGGAAGTATGGCAGCACCACGGCCACGCCCCACATCACGGCGGTATTGGCCAGATAGTTTCTGTGGCACCCCATGTAGCGGAAAAAGTACCGCCACAGGGACGCGTTTCTGTGCCGCCTGACCGCATGGCCTTTCCCGCCCTCCCACTGGCAGAAGTCGTATCCCTCCGCCCTCCCCAGCAGCAGGACGGCAAGCAGGCCATCCGCAGCCAGCAAAGGAACCATCCAGGGCCTGCTTCCAAATAGCAGAATGGCCGCGGAAACGGCAATGGCCCAAAGGACGCCGACATACCAGTGTCTTCTCAGGGAATAGGCCGCGGCCGCCAGCAGGACGGCGTGGATCATGCAGACCGCAATCCCCAGCAGCTCCATGGGACGCCAAGAGGAAACGGCCAGCAGGACCGCCAGCAGCAGCCCTGTCTTCGTCACCGCCGCATAGGCTCCCAGCGCGGCGACATAGGAAAAGACGAATTCCCCGCGCCCCAGGGGAAGCATCAGCATATGCTCTATCTCCACGGCATTGTCCCTGGCGGAAAGGGCCTGCCACATCACGCCCGCGGTAAAGGCGCTTACCAGGAATATCCGGACAGAGGGCGCAATCCGCACCTGAAACCCGGCAATGTACAGTCCCCAGAACACGATCAGATCCACAAAGAGCGTCCGGGGCAGCCGCTCGTATTTTGCCCCGAACAGCTTTTTGGCAAAGGCCTTACCTGTCATCTTCATCGTGCAGCGCCTCCCGGATGTCCGCGGCGTTTATCTGCCCGCGCTCGAATGTCTGCCGGATCCGCCCCTCCTCCAGGACGAATACCCGGTCAGAGGTCAGCGTGATGCTCTCCAGGATGTGGGAGGAGAACAGGAGGGTTCCGTGCTCCTTGTATCCGGAAATCTGCCGGTACAGGTATTCCGTGCTCTGGAAGTCCAGGCCGTTGACCGGCTCGTCCAGCAGGAGCAACCGGGGCTTCAGGGCAAAGGCCGCGATCAGATAGGCCTTCTTCCGGTTGCCGGTGGACAGCTCCTTCAGCAGGACATCCTCATATGCTTCGAAGCGAAAGCCCCGCACCAGCTCCGCCACATCCGGCATCTCCCGTCCATAGGCCTCGCATACATAGCTCAGGTATTCCCGGAAGGTAAAATAGGAGAAGGAGCTGTCCTCGGCAAATACGGTATAGCGGCAGCGCTTAAAATCCCGTTTCCGGAAATCCACGGGGGAGCCGCAAAAGCGGAGGTCGTCCGCGCGGAAGGTGGGGAGCAGGCCGGAGAGCACCTTCAGGAACGTGGTCTTTCCGGCTCCGTTCAGCCCTATCAGCCCTGCCACCTCCTGTTCCGCCAGGGCAAGGCTAAAGTCCGAAAGCACCTTTTTCCGGTCGCTGTACCATGCGCTCAGATTCTTGATATCCAGAAGCGCCGTGTCCATGTCATCTGCCCCCTTTGCCGTCTTTTTCTCTTTTCCATATGGTGTATGCGGAATACAGGAAGGCGATTGCCAAGATGACGTACAGCCCCATCATGGGGAAGATTCCTGATATGCCGCAGGCGATAGCTGCTGCCAGCCAGATCAGGCCTATGATTCCGCGAATGTATGCATGGCGCATTATTTTTTCCTCCTTAAGATTATTTCAATCCAAAGTGTAACACAACCAATTTGACCATTTTCTCCAGTTCCATCGTTCCATCATTTATGACAGAATAGTAATCCTTATCCCGGCACTGCCTCTGCACTTCCCTGGCAAACAGGGCATCTCTGTCCATCCAGTTGCGAAAAGCCGCTTCCCTATCACTGCATCCCTCCAATACCAGAGGAACAAAATCTCTTTTTCTATAATGAGCGACCTGAAATTCTATCGTAGGCGTAATGGAGAGATAACGGTTGCCCGGAACGCCAGACCTTTTCATCAGTTCCGGGAGATACGCTGTCCCTTCTGTGATAATGCCGCCTTTCCAAGCAATCCGCTTCAAATCCGCTGTCACAAATTCAAAGATTTCCCTATAGATGGCAAGCTCCTCCCTACACTGGAGCAATGGTTCCCTCATCCATGTCTGCTCAGCGTTCATCCGAACTGCTTTCCCGCAAATAGGATGCCCTTTTCGTGCGCCTGCCCGCATATATCCATCCAGGAAATCATCTACTTTAAAGTAATATAGACCGTATTTCTGCGAGAGGATTTCAGCCACGCTGCTTTTTCCGGCGCAGGGGGAACCGCCGATATAGTATATATCCAATTTCTGCTTCACAGCCCTTTGTCCGCTAAGATTTTGTCGAATTTCTTCTCCGACAGGATTTCATGGGTCACAAGCTGACCGTCATGGAAAAGGGAAAAGGTGGTAAACGCCGAGGGCGCGTTCTGGGCGTCCTCTCTGGTCCGGATATGGACGGACTGAAAGACCGCGTTCCGGGCCTTTGCCATCTCCTCCAGCTTGGGCACATATTTTGCCGTAAAGGGGCATTGGTTCGTATAATACAGCACGAAGCCCTTCGGCATGTCCCCATGCCTGCGCACTGTGTCCCGGAAGCGGGGCGGCTCTGCGCCCTCCGCAAAAGGCAGATACATCAGCTCGAAATAGGGCTCCGCGGCATCCGCCGTCTGAAAGCCCTTATATGCCATGTACCCGAGGTCGGAGAGGAATCCCATCTTCTTTTTGGAGGACAGAATCACAAGCCCCTTTTTCCCTTTCGCTCTGCTGTCCTCCATGCAGGCCTCCAGCAGGAGGTTCGAGTATCCATGTCCCTTCAGCTGCCCGGATACCCAGAGGCAGTCGATGTACATATAGCCCTCCGCCTCCACGGGGGTCCAGGCGTATTCCGCGGGTATGTACTCGATAAAGCATTTTCCCCGGACATTGGCTTTCAGGAAGACAAGCCCTTCGTCAATTCTGTCCTTCAGCCAGTTCTTCTTGGACATGACCTGGATGTCCTTGTTATTGGAGATGGCGCAGCAGATGTGCTCCTTCTCAAGGTTTTCCTGTGTGAGTCTTATTAGTTCCATAGTGTATCTCCTCCGTAGGTTCAGCCCAGCCATCCCTGATAGAACGCGACGGCTCCCAGAACCGCGCCTACGGCCATGGCCGCCAGCGTGACGACTATGATGATGGGATGCTCCTTCATCAGTTTCCCTAATTCTTTTATACTGCATAACGCTGAATGCTGCCTAATGTAATCATGCGAATGAACCAGTCAGCGTTATGCAGTCTGGTTTCACGGCAAGTGAAATCGTTAAGCAGTATAAATCGTTCATTCTGAACTCTCCTCTCCAGCCGCTCATTCCCGCCTGGCTTCTGTCCTTGTCAGTCCATCTTGGTAAAAAGCACTGTCTGTTCCTTCATGGATATCTTCCCGACCTGATAGCCATATTCCGTAAGCTCTTTCTTGTATTTCAGGAAAGAATGGTCTATGGGTATCCCTGCGATATCCTTTATCTCCTCAAAGGTCAGCTTCAAGGCCTGGCTTCCGTTTTTCTGCACATATTCCCACAGAGCGCTATATTTGCTCATTTTGCCCTCCTTTCGCTCCCGGATTCTTGGATCCTTATCCCAGGAATCTTTCTCCTAATCTACAGAGCCTCAAAAAGCACTGTTATGAACATAATGATTCCTACCACAATGGCAGCCAGCCCCAGAGAAAGGCTCCTCTTATTCCCCTTCTTTCCGTCCGTCACCCAGAGCAGGCCGCGCAGTATAAGAAGCAGGCCCACAAAAATCGGAAGAAATTTCCCGACAGATTCCATCATTGCTTTTCACCTTCCTTTTGCCGCCTTTTCTTCCTACAGATATCAACTACGGTATTCACAATGCACAGCAGCAGAAAAAGGCAGGTAAAGTTAATCCAGATGTCCCGGTACGCCGTCTTCGCCAGGGGCTCCCTCAGTCCGCTGAACCACACATAGGCGAAGGCCAGGAGCTGGGAGGGAACATACGCGGCTACATACCTGAGAATCAACGGTTTCACGGTCAGGTTCGTACACAATTCAAATGCCGCGATTCCAATCTGGAGAATGATGGCCCTGTCCAATTCATGCCAGTTGCCGCTGGGGTCTTCATAAACGCCATTGCTAAGATACAGGACACTGTTCAGCAGCGTTATCGCCGTATAGATGACCGAATAAATCGATGCCATCTGAATCCATTTTTTCTTGTTCATCATCTTCTCTCCCACCTGAAAGTCTTTGACAAGACATAGCCTTTCACAAGCTGCCTTTTCCTTTTTCGGTCAAAAGAAGCCTGGGCTTAATCCATTTGCCGTGAAATGCCCTCTGGATGCCGTGGGATGCTGCGTGAAATTTTCACCATCTCCTTGATATTAGTCCCCGTTATGAATATAATAGGTATAGCGAAAGAAACGGGCCGGACAAATATGGATAGGCGGAAACGACCCTAAACCCGCTGATGCACGAATTATGAACGGAAAATATATCAAGAAATGCGAGGAAGCTGCGGATGCCCGAGAAACAAAATATAGAATGGAAAGAGATTTGGAAAGATGAGTACCTTGCATGGATTTGTGGTTTTGCAAATGCGCAAGGCGGTACGCTTTATATTGGCAAGAACGACAAAGGCGAAACCGCAGGACTTTCGAATGCCGGTAAGCTCCTTGAAGATCTGCCAAACAAAATTCGTGATGCCATGGGGATTGTTGTACCAATTGATTTGATTTCCGAAGGAGATAAAGAGTATATTTCGATTTCTGTACGCCCTTATCCCATTGCCATATCTTACAAGGGCATATATTATTACCGTAGCGGCAGCACCAATCAAAGGCTGACTGGCTTGGAACTGGAAAGCTTTCTGCTGCGCAAACAGGGAGCGACCTGGGACAATCTTCCGCTTCCTGCCTTTACCCTCAAAGATGTGGATGATGATGTCATAAATCGCTTTAAAAAATGGGCCGCTAAAAAGGGGCGCATCGAAGAGAGCGCATTGGATGAGCCGAAAGAAGTCCTGATGAAAAAACTGCATCTGATGAATAACGGATACCTGACCAACGCCGCCATGCTCCTTTTTGCAAATGACCCAGAGACCTGGCAGCTTGGAGCGTTTACGAAGATTGGTTATTTTGAAAGCGATTCCGAGCTTCGCTATCAGGATGAGATTCACGGCTCCCTTCTCGACCAGATTGACCGAATCATTGAGACTGTCCATCTGAAATATATGAAAGCGAAAATCACATATGAGGGCATGCAGCGGATTGAACGCTATTTTGTACCAGATGCGGCACTTCGTGAGGCACTATTGAACTCCTTATGCCACAAGGACTACGCCCGCGGCATCCCTATTCAGGTGAGCGTATATGACGATCGTCTTTATATCGCCAATTGCGGCCGCCTCCCTGAGAGCTGGACCATTAAAAAACTCATGGAGAAGCACTCTTCAGAACCCTTCAATCCCAATATAGCCCATGTGTATTATCTTGCTGGTTTTATCGAAAGCTGGGGACGTGGGATTGAAAAAATCTGTCAGGCCTGCAGGGAAGACCATATGCCGCTGCCCGAATATGATATTACAGGGAATTCCGTTATGATCAAATTCATTGCCCCGGAAGACAGAGTTGTATATGGGCCTTCCAAAAACGGAACTGTAAATGGAACTGTAAATGGAACTGTAAATGGAACTGTAACTTTCACAGAGAAAGAACAGCAAATACTCAATCTACTCTCCGAGGATCCTGCCTACACCTATCAGGAACTTGCCGCCAGATTGAATATCGGGAGAAAGGCTGTCTTCGGCCGAATGAAGAGGCTGAAAGAAAAAGGGGTGCTTAAAAGAGTCGGATCCGATAAATCCGGGTATTGGGAAATAAATATATAATGTGGGGAATCGGGGCTGTTTCATCCATCCATCTGCCGTGAAATGCCCTCCGGATGCCGTGGGATAATCAGCAGCACATGGAGGACGAACACATCCCCCCGGGTCTCCACGCTCATGGCCCCGCCGTATTTCTCCGCTACCGCTTTCACGTTCGACAGCCCTGTCCCCGGCTTCACCATGCCCTTCCCGTGGAAGCTGTTCTCGACCTCCATCATCAGGAAATCCCCCTGGATGCGCCCTGACACGTGGATATACCGCTCCGCGTCGGCGGCCAGGCTTTTGCACGCATGGATTGCGTTGTCCAGGGCATTGGACAGGATGATGCAGATATCGATGTCCCGCAGGCCGCAGGGATAGGGCAGGAGCAGGGAACAGCCCACCCGAATCCCCATGCTCCCCGCCAGGCCCAGCTTGCTCCCCACCAGGATGTCCGCCACCGGGTTATTGGTGCTGCAGGGGAACGACATCTTCTCCGCCATGTCGTCCATGTCCTCCATATAGTTCACCGCCTGTTCCAGGTTCCCGCTCTGCAGCAGCCTTTTTATCACAGCGATGTGGTTCCTGATGTCATGGCGAAAGGACTTTGTCCTTTCATAATGGGCCTTCGCCTCCTCCACATACTGGTTCAGGGAGTGCTCCTCCTGCTCCAGCAGGGAGATTTCCGTGCTGAGCCGGAAGCTCTGCTGCAGCTTCTTATAGGTGAACAGGATACAGAACAGGCTGGCCAGCCCCAGGAGATGTATGACGAGAAGCTGCCCGTGGCTGAACAGATATTCCGAGGGAGCGCCCTCCATCATTATGATGTCAAATTCAAGGGCATTGATATACTCGCTCATGACGAATATCATCAGGATCGGGATAAAGACAAGGTACATATACTGCATCTGCTCCGCGGTGCAAAGGGCCTCCCCGGAAAAGTACCGGCAGACAAGGGAATAGCAGATTCCGGTCAATAGCAGCGACAGGATTTCCGTGGCCAGCATATATACAATGCCCGTCTCACCCTGGACCCCCACAGGCATCAAAGGGAGCAAAATGCTGGACAGATGCTTCATGATTCCATAGCAGAGCAGCATGATTTCGGTCACCAGCGCCGCATACAAAAGGGAGGACTTGAAATCCGCGTGGCAGAGCAGCATCCCGCCTGCCATGAGCAGGAGCACAAGCATCACGAATCCCAGGATTATGGCATATGAGGCAATCTGGGTGACGAAGGCCCCGCACACCGCGAACAGGAAAAGAAAAGGAAGCCTTACCTTCCTTTTCAGAATCCTTGCAAGAAAGCAGAACTGGAAAAGCAGCTCCACGCCTCCCATGACATATACATTGAAAAAATCCAGATAGTCAGCCATTTTCCTCCCCCTTGGCAGGTTCTCACATATCCTTCATATACTCCAGGATCACGCTGGAGAACTCTTTACCACGCAGCCGTGATACGGGAATCTCCCTGCCGTTGTCCATATACGCCGTCCCGTTCTTATAGCCCCTTAAATGCCCCAGATTGATCAGGAAGCTTCTGTGGCACCGGAAAAAACGGCTGTCCAGCTTCGTCTCCAGGTTCTCGATCCGCTCATAATAGTCCACCACCTCGCCGGAGGCCAGGTTCAGGTAAATCTTCCGGTCTATGATTTCACAGAAGACGATGTCCTCCTTTTGGATGATGCGGCTCTCATATCCCTTCTGCACCAGCAGGCTGGACCCGCCGGCGCTGCACATGGACGCAAGCAGGCGCTCCATGGTCTTTTCGAACCTGGCTTCCTCAATGGGCTTGACCAGGTAGTCGTAGGCCTGCACCTCGAAGGACTGGAACACCATCTCCCGCAGTACCGTGATGAAGATCAGGAAGCCCCGGAACTTCCCCGCCCGGAGCCTCTTCGCCGTCTCCATGCCGTCCATGCCCTTCATTTGGATATCCAAAAACAGGATGTCTATCTGCCCGTCGTATTCCAGCAGCTCCCGGCCGCAGGAAAACCGGCGGATGGCGGTCTCCCTGTTTCTCCTGCCAAAAAATGCGCAGGCCAGCTCCTGTATCTGGTCGGACATGTATTTTTCATCATCACAGATTGCAATACGGATCAATGCGCCACCTCCCGGCTGCCGTTTTCAGGCAGATATTCCATTATAGCCTGTCCGGGGCGGCAAAACAATGCATCTGCCGTAAAATGTTTTTTGGATGCTGTAGGATGCCGCATGGAAGCTTTTCCGCTTCCGCCCTAGATGTTTTGAGGTGGGGGCAGCCTCGTCAGCTGTCCCCACCTCGTTTCTTTTGTGGTCATGATTCCTTTTTATCGTCCTTTTTATCGGCTTTCTTTTCCTCCCGGTGGAAGTACTTGTCCAGCTCTTTCCTGGTGTCCTCCGACATCCCCTTCTTCACGGGAAGCACCGCCGCGTTGCCTACGTCCCCGATGATCCGGATTGCGAAGGCCACGTTCTTCTCCATGGCCTTCTCGCTGAGGGTGGGCAGCAGGTCGTGGATGGTATGTATCTCCGCCGTGGAGCTCTCCCGGCTCAGCCCCAGGGCCGGGATATCCTTGTCGCAGAAGGGGGCGGAGTCGCTGGAGTGGACTCCCGTGCCGATCACCGCGGAATATCCTGCCAGCTTGCAGTACTGCTCCATGAACGTGGTCAGCTCCTTCTCTCCCGTGACGCAGATTTTGTTGGCCCCCAGGGCGGTGCCGCACATGTCGAAATTGAAGCAGAAGCCGATCTTCTCCAGCAGATCCTCATGCTGTTCCACATAGGCCTTGGAGCCCAAAAGCCCCAGCTCCTCGCTGCCGCACCAGACGAACCGCAATGTCCTCCGGGCAGGATGTGCCGCGAAATGCCGGAAAATCGCCAGAAGGGCCACAGTGCCGGTGGCATTGTCCCATGCGCCGGTTCCCACCGGGACGGAATCATAGTGGGCCGTGAGAACGATTGATTCCTCCTTCAAATCTGTCCCCGGGATGACGGCCATGATGTTCCTGCTCTCCGGTTCCGTGTCCTCCTGCTCCAGGGTCAGGTGCACCATCTTTACCTCCTCCTGGATCAGCCGCAGCGCCTCCGCCGATGGGATGGCGAAGCCGGGGATAGCCCCGTTCCTGGTGAAATGCTCCCGCAGCCGCCTGGGATACAGGGAAACCGCCTCTCCCGTAAGGTAATATTTCCCCTGGAGCGTCAGGAACGCCGATGCCTTGTGCTCCACCAGCCTCTTGTAGACCTCCTCGTCCCCCAGACCGTTCAGCAGCACCGCCTTGCCCTCCAGGCTCCCAATCCCGGCGAAGTCGATTTCGGAAGCGCTGTCCAGATACACCAGCTCGCACTCCCTGTCGATGTTGCCGGAGCGCAGGAAGGGCACGCAGGGAATCTCCCGGCCCGCCGCCTGGACGGCGCATTTCGCCACCTTCGCGTCAGGTATCCGGAAAGGCATGTACTCTCCCCGGATGTCCTCCCGGCCTGCCTCCCGGGCGGCCCGGCCTACTTCTTCCATGATCAGCTCCCCGGCCCGCTTCTCCTCCTCGCTTCCGCCCGTCCGGACGAAGCTCAGCTCCTTTACCATAGTTAACAGTTCCTTCATTTTCTGCCTCCTTGTATCATTGAATGTCTATTGTCAGATGCCTGAAGAATCAGGCTTCAGGATTCCCTGTCCCGCGGAACGCTTTCCATGGCATATGCTGCCTCACAGCTCTTTTTATAACACGCAATCCCGTATTTATGGATTGTCCGCATGCCGTCCTGCCTGAGGGTTTCCGCGTATCCGCCCTCTTCTATCTGTTCCATGGCCTGGGCGCAGGCCTGAGCATATTTTCCGTCCTCGGCGTATTTTACTTCTATGATGCAGCCGGTCTTTGTCAATGGGATTTCCAGCCGGATATCCGTGTAACCCACGCCGGACTCCGCGTTGGACATGACGCTCCAACTGCCCTCGGCCCGCAGCAGGCCCAATATCATGCCGTGGTAGAAGTTCTCTTTCATCTGCTTTTTCACAAAGGTATCGCGGATGCTGATGGAGTCCGCCAGGAAGCCGTTCAGTAGATTCTGCAGTTCCGCGGCATCGCCTGTTTTCACGGATTCGCAGAATTTCCTCCATCTGGCAGTGTCGCTTACGGTCTTCACCCTGAACCAGGAGAGGATTCGGTTTTCGTAAATCCGTTTCACCTCTCTGTTGGGAATCACCAGCTTGTGGCGCTGCCCCTCGGGCTTCCCCGCATCGGTCAGATAGCCTGTGGCGAAGAGCACGCTCCACAGATAGGTCTGGCGCGTCTCCTCGTCCTCGCTCTCTAAGTCTGTGTAGGTCAGTTCCGGAATCAGCACCTTCTCCACCGCTTCCCCGGAAATCAGGGCCTCTATCTGATGCTTTGTGGTCTCTGTGGCTGTTGCAATGATATCCTTCACGATTGCGTTGCTGCTGCTGTTTTCCCAGTGGGCTTCCATCGGCGCGTCAGCCCATGCCCGGAGCTTATCACACTGGTTAAGCACATCCCATGGACAATATATATCCGCATCCCCAAAATGATATCCGTCATACCATTCCTTTATCTCATCAAAGGAATCTTCAACACCATAGTAAGACAGCATATCCCGGACTTCCTTATCTGTGAATCCGAAATACTCTGCAAAGTCGGTATCGGAAATCGTCCTGACTTTAAAATTGTTCAGCCCTGTAAAAATACTCTCCTTCGCAATCCGCAGACATCCGGTTATAACCGCAAAATACAGATTGGAATTCGTCTTAAGCGTCTGGCTGAAAAGCGCGCGAATCAGGCTGACCATCTCCTGATAGTAGCCCATCTGATACGCCTTGTCCAGGGGCACATCGTACTCGTCAATCAGGACAATCACCTGTTTTCCATAATGCTCGGAAAGCAGTTCCGTCAAAAGGCGCAGGCTGTCCTGGAGCTCGGCCTCACTCCCAAAGTCCCCTTTCATCATTTGGTACAGCTTCTCTTTCTCATACGGCATTAGCCTATCGCTGTCCAAAAGTGACTTGAATCTCCTGGCCTCTGTACTGACCACGATTCCGAGCATATCATACGCCGTCTGGAAGCTCCTCCCCTCCACCCCCTTCAGCGTGATGGAGATGACCGGGTACTTCCCCATATGCTCTTCGCAGATTGCCCTCTCCCGGGAAATCTCCAGGCTCTCGAAGCAGGACGGGTCTGTCCCGATTTCGAAAAATGTCTTCAGCATATCCATATTCAGGCTCTTCCCGAACCGTCTGGGCCTTGTGAACAGGTTTACCAGCCCCCGCATATCCACCAGGTCGCGGATAAAGCCTGTCTTGTCTACATAGTAAAAATTATCCCTCCTGAAATCCTTAAAGAATTCGATTCCTATAGGAAGCTTTTTCTTTCTCTCCATGCTGACTGCACCTCCGTTCCCTCCGTAAATCCTAAGACAGTACCCATGAAAGCCCGTTGGCTTCACAGATTTATTCTACCACACCTGCCGGGCGAAAGCCACCCACTTTTGAAAACCATCACATAATCAAATACCCCGCTGCAAGCAACGGGGTATCAAGCTTGCAACGCTGCAGAGCAGAAAGTGTCCTTCGGACACTTTGGTATCTGACCCCCGCGGCATTCGCCAACTGGCCGTGCAGGCACGGCCGCTTGGCTCATTGCTCGCGGGAATAAAAGCATAAAGTCTGTCGAATTCTAACCCAATATAGGCTGTCGGAGACATTTTGTATTCCATACCATTCCCGGCGTTCATTTGACAGCATTTGACAACTGACGGCCACAGGAGATTGCGCTCAGCGCCTCCCCGCAGTCCTGAGGATCCGATCCACTGCCGCCTCCGCATGCACGGGCAGGCTTCCGGGTGTTTCCTCAGGCGCGGCTCCCTGCCCTCCCGTTCCTGTGCGGAAAGCCTGCAGGGCGTACCTGGCCAGCAGGCCGGAGACACGGCCTCTCTCGACGGAATCCTCAGCCCCCAGGACGACGACTACAATGTCGTGTTCTTCTGTCCCGTCATCCGCGGCCAGGGATGTGACCAGGCAGGCTCCAGCCTTGTTGGTGGTTCCGGTCTTCAGGCCGGTGACCTGGGGGATGTTGCGCAGGAGCGGGTTGCTGTTGCGCACCTCCAGGCCCAGAGATTCCAGCACGGCGGTACGCTGGGATGTGATGTCCGTAATCTGGGGATAGACCTTCAGCATATACGACACCAGCCGGAACATGTCCTGGGCGCTCATGCGGTTCTGACGCTTTGCGGGAACCGGATCCTCCGTGTAGGAGGGCAGGCCGTGGCTGTTGTAGAACACCGCCTGGACAAGCCCCAGCTCCAGCGCCCTCTGGTTCATCATCCCCACGAAGTTCTCCTCCGAGCCCGCGATGGCCTCCGCCAGGCACAGGGCGCACTCATTGCTGGAGGGCAGCAGGGCGCCTGTCAGCAGCTCCTGCACGGTAATCTGCTCCCCTGCCTTCAGCGGGATCACACCGTCCGAGGATTCCGCCAGCATCTGGGCGGCCTGGGAGATGGTGACGGACTGCTCCGGTGCAAGCTGTCCCGCCGAGATGGCCTCCATGGCCATCAGGCAGGTCATCAGCTTGGAGGTACTGGCGATTGGGTACGGGGCATCGGCCTGATACTGGTAATAGATTTCCCCGGTGGTGGCGTCTCCCGCCAGCACGCTGTTGACCCCGTAGAAATAACCGGCCTGTTCCAGAGCTTCCGGCGAGACCCGGAAGGGCTCCCGGGTCTCGATCTGCAGGACTCCCGCGCCGGGGGCCGTGACATCCGCATCCAGAATCATGGCCAGGTCCGCGGCCATCATGAAACAGTCATAATAGCCTACGGGCAGCATCATGATTATGGTATAGTAGAACACTTTCTCCCCGTTTAGCGTAAATTCATTCCTCCGCAGGGAGGCATCCGGGAGCTCCTCCTCTCCCCAGGGGGCGTTCTCCCCTCCCAAAGGCGCGTAGGCCTCTCCCTGGTTCAGGGAGACGGCATTTGACGCCACATCCAAAGAGAAGGACTTTTCCGTGCCGTTCAGTGCCATGGCCGTATCCCGCAGGGACAGATAGGTATTGTTGTCGTAGTCGCAGTCCAGGGTCTTTACCGCAGCGGTGCCGGCTTCCGTCTGCACCTGGCAGGCTCCGGGAATCTGGTAGCCTGCCACTGCCCTGGACGGCAGGACGGAACATATCAGAATCGCGCACAGCAATAGGGCGCTTATTTTCTGCAGGATTGTTTTCATCTTGACTCCTTTCTCTCCCCGGAGGCCTTGCCCCGGCAATCGCCTCCGCCTGAAACCGGACCTGGCGCTGAAATCGATTGCCCGTCACCTGTTTTCGGCCTGGCGCAACGTATATACCACGGGATAATGTCCCTGGACCCGGTCCAGTGGAACGGCGCCCGACGCATCCTGCGCCTCCCCGGACAGAACCAGGTTCGGCCCTTTCCGGATATAGCGCTCTGCCCGGACAGCCCCGGGCCCGCCTGCATCGAACTGCCTGGTCAGGACGCCCTCCACTGCGGTATAGGTGCCGCTGCCGTCATACTGCGCCTGCAGCTCCTCCAGGGAGGGCAGCAGGGCCGGGCCGCAGGTCGTCAGGTAGGCCACGGTGGACATGCCGAATGTCTCGTTCACCAGGGCCTCGATGCTTTCCCCGTCCGTGCCGCCCGTGTATCCGGCCATTCGCAGCCTCTCGGCCAGAAGCGACTGGAATGCCAGGGCAAACGCCTCATAGGCCGCCTGGCTGCAGGCCTCATAGCTTTCCGGCAGGATGCCGCACCGGAAAGTTCCCTCCGAGCGGGCAGTCTCCTGAAAGGTCAGATTGACCCGAATGGTCAACCCCTGCATGTAGGATTCCACCTCCTCCAGAGAGACGGAGACGCCCTCTATGTCCTGCAGCCAGTCGAGGGCCATGACAGCGGCCCGGCTGCCCATGTCCAGCTCGGCATCCCACTCCCCGGAAAGGTCCCTCTCCCCGGGCTGGAAGAAATACAGATAGGCAAAAAGCGCGGTGGCAGCACATAAAAATAGAAGCAATAGGGTGAATACGGTATTTTTCGCGGCTCTTCTCATGGAACTCCCCCCTGTTCGCGACAGATTTTCCCTGTCCTGATTCCTCATTGTACCACAAATCCCACGCGGAGACAACAAGGCAAAAAACTTGCAATATTGTCATGTACAGGGAACCGGGCTGTCTCAATGTCCGGTCTGTTTTTCCTCCACCATTTTCCTGGCCTCTTCCAGGAGGACGTTTTTTCTGCGCAGTCGGGACAGGAGCAGCATGCTCAGGGCCGCCAGCGCCGCAATCATCACCGCAGAGGCGGAAATCCACCAGGGACTCCCTTCTTCCGGTGTCTTTGTCTCCGAGGGCATCAGCCGGGGCTTTTTGATTTCGGTCCGGAATTCCTGCTGCAGGGTATATGTCCGGCCGTCTGCGTCCTGGTACTGCATCGTGATCGTCCCGTCTGTCTTTCCGTATTTCTCCTGGCTGTCTGTGGATGTGCCGCTGCCTGCCGCCTCCATTGTCCGGTTCCCTATGTAGACGCTCATCGTGCCGGTGCCCTCGGTTCCGGCCTCCATATTTCCGATGAATACATTATTTACGGGAAAAAGGCCAGGGGCGGACAGGAGGATGCGCACATTGTATACGCTGGTACGGCTCAGGTTCAGGGCTTTTACAGGGAGCTCCAGGGGTCGGCGGCATACAGGACGCCCGGAATCATGCCTGTCTCCAACTCCATTTCCACGGGCTGTTCCACGGTCAGCATGAGCGTTTCCCTTGCAGTGAGACAAGCCAAAAGGCTTCACCATATAGTCCTCCGCCCCTCCCGTCAGCCCCCGCACCCTATCCTGCAGCTCCCCTCTGGCCGTCAGGAAGATAACCGGGATATCATGCTTCACCAGCTCCGGCAGCAGCGCAAAGCCGTCTTTTCCGGGCAGCATCACATCTACTACAGCGCAGTCGTAATCATGCCGCTCCTCCAGCCAGGCGCTGGCCTCGTCGCCGTCCGGAAAAGAGGATACCTCATATCCCGTGGCCCGCAGGCTCATGCATATCACATCGTTGATGGCTTCTTCATCTTCTATTACCAAAATCTTTGCATCCATAATCCGCCCTCCATCTCTATTCTGCCATAAACGGGGCCATATTGATGTAACCAATTTGTAAATTATACTGCGCACCGGTTAAATTTGCAGTGCAACCCGACTGCAGACCGCCAGCCAAGTGCTTTCCCGAAGACACCACTGTAAATCCTGGCGGTCTGCAGTATATCCTCTATTTTGCCGGAGGCTCCTGTCAAAAAGAGCCATCTGGCCATCCGCACAATGGATTACGGTATCGGTATCAGATGGCTCAACGGCTCTTTGGGAGTACGATTTCCTCCCCACTTTCTCTTGCCAATACATAAATATGACCGGCATCACAGGTAACTGCCATGGCAGGTATATCGCTGATCATTTCTTTGTGATTCCCGTCCTTGCCGCAGGAATACATCGCGCTAAAGGATAGGTTTCTTTCGTGGAAGCATCTCTCAGAAAATAGTCAAAAGTCGCTGCATCCCGTATGATTTCGTATCCCATACAGTCATAGACTGCCGAGGAATTATAGACGACAGTTCCCGTTTTTCCGCGGTCTGCACATCCCGTCACTGCCAGTGCCAGGCCAAGCATGACAGCCAGAGTCCCGCGCTTTTTTCGTCCTGATTTCAGCAGCCATCTGTTGGAATTGCACCGCAAAATCCAGGCAGCAGCCAAAGTACAGAAAAGCACGGATACTGAGAGACATCTAAAATTATATGCGGAATCGTTTTGAAAAAACAAAAAGAAAAATAGTTTTCTGGGACAAAACTATCACCCCACCTTGTAGACTGCCAGTTTAATTGTCACACAGCCTCCACCGGAAGCCTCGTTTGAAAGCTCCAGGCTTCCACCGTGTTTCCGGCTGAGGACACGGCTTGTAGCCAATCCCAGACCCATATGCGCCCCGGTTTTATCCTCAGAATAAAGAAGCGTATTCTTTTTGCCAAGCATTGCCCTTGAAAAGCCTCTGCCGTCGTCCGAAATGCTGATCGTAAGCATGCCGTCGGCAAGGGCGTACTCAAAAATCACCTTGCTTCTGGCATATCGGATGGCATCGGAAAAGATATTCTCAACAATGCGGTAAAATATCTGCTCGTCCAATTTCACCTGACATTCGGAGATGTCGGAATGGAATGCAAGCTCCAGGCCATGCTGTTTTGCCAGAAGCGAAAGGCCCTCCGCAGCGCTTCTTAAAAAGTCCGGTAATCGGACTACAGAATACTTTGTTTCCGTCTCTTCGATGGCATTCAGGTCACGGATAGTATCGGTGTAATGCTCAAACCGTTTTGCCGTTATCGCAAGGTTTTGCAGGGTATGCCGCAATTCTTCGTCGCCTAAGTTTCCATCTGCCAGGCACTGCTGCATATATTCCACATATCCCTCAACAATCGCAATGGGATTTCTAAGGTCATGAGCCACCGACATCTGCAAGATTCTGCTCCCTGATATAGTGGTCAATTTAGAAAAAGCAGCGAATTGTTTTCTCATAAAAACAAATCCACTGCTTATGCCATATGGTAAATCCATATCCAAAGCACCAGGCATCATGCTGATTTTGAAACACGCTCGCTGATTTGTGATATAGATATTACCCTGAAACGGCTTTTTACTCAGCCCTTGCTTCAAATAGATTGACATCATCCCCACTGCCGATCAGTGTCTCGCCGGGGTTCAGTTGAAATTTTGCCATAGCTCCATCCTCCCTATATTTCTTATGTCAGCCGGATGATACGCCGATAGCAAAAATAATTTTTCGACAACTCCGAATGTCGCTCATTAGTCGGCTGGCGATAAAAAGCGGTATAACAGGGCAGGACATAAATTGCCCCATCGCCGCCGCAAAGCGAGCATCCTCCATCGCCGCCTTTTGTAAACGATGTATTGTCAATAATTTCATTTTTATAAGAATCATATGCAATGAACAGGCCCAGCATATTAGGCTGCTCCAATATTGTATTTTCCCTGGTTTCCCCGACAGCGCCCACATTAAAAATCTCCGTCATCACACCGCTCAATGTATCGCCCCAACGGAACAATGTCCGTGTGCCGCCATTACAAAGATACTCCCATTCATCTTCTGTCGGTAATGTAAAAAGCCCTTGTTTCAGGGAGAGAACCGCCTGTTCCAGGGATGGCGCATCCTCATCCAGATAGCGGCTGTCCACCTCTACGATCATATCCCTGATATCGGCAGTGCGCAGCGGCGACAGGCACTGTGACAGATGCTCATTCCACTTTGCCAGAAAGCCCTCCCAGCTTGCGTAACCTTTTTCTTCTATGTCCTCGTTCCACGATTTTAATTCTTCTGCCAGTTCCGAACGCAGCTCATCAGCTTTCCCGGAATCGCCGTTTTCTTCTGCCTCGTCAATCTGCTCCTGATAATCGCCCTTTAAACCCTCCAGTTCCTCCTCATAGTAATATTCATGACCGGAAGAAAATTCTTTCTGCAGCCCCTCCAATACGCCGCCACCCAGAAGGCACTTATCTGTATCCCATCCCAACGTGACATTTTTCTGACCGGGCACAAAGATGAACTGGGAACCCTCATATTCCAGAAGCCATGTTTCCCGTTCTGCTCCATTTGTGCCGGTTTTGATTGTTTTTACAAATTGAAAGCCTATCCCCAACGATTCAATGCGGGAACGAATACTGTTTAATAATTCCGACATAGCATATCTCCTTGCCGCCTATCCTGTTTTATCTTGCGCCATCCATCCAAGAACCGTATGCCTGTTCCTCAATATACTCTATGGGCAGCTTTTCGTATTCTTCTAATGTATCACATAAACCACGGTCATAATGTGTACATATACGGACTTTTTCTTCCTGTGGTAAATAGTAAGTATTCACACGGATTTTTTTGCGTGGATCACCAGGGCTTATATATACGATATATTGCTTATCACAATAATTGGGATTTTGCGTCTTTGATTCTTTTACAATATTGCCGGCAGGAATCTCAACAAAATCACTCTTATAGACTGGCACATAACCAGAGCCGCCGCAGGTCTTACAAACCTTTCCCACATCCACCTTCAGCAGCGGAAGTTTTTTAAGATGCAGCCCCTTTCCCTGGCAGTCCGGACACACAACACTGTCACCTTCGGGTTTCGGCTGTACGGAATGGGTGTAAGTCTCCCGGTATTTCTGATACTGTTCAAATACCTTTTCCGCATCTCGCTTAAATTCTTCCTGTGTCTTTGCGCCAATCCTGTGCAGCACTCCCATCAGCTCCATTGTTTTTTCAAAATCCTTATAACCTCTCGAAAGCCGGTTCAAAGGGATTTTTCTCTTCTTCCCATTTCCCTGGATATAGAAAATGTATCCGCCGCCTGCCCGTTCAACCTGCATCCGGTTCCCCGGTATTTCCTCCCACCGGAACCGATACCCTTCTTTGCGTGAGTAGTGAAATATCACATTTTCCATATCATATTCCACCCACACCAGCCCCAAATAAAAAGTACGATAAATGGCAAAGGCAATAAGACCGCCAAACATGGGAACCCCTGCCAGAAAGAGCAGCCTTTCCTCCTGTGATGCCTGGGGATAGAGGAATGCTATATAAAAGCAGATACCCGTCAGCGGAATGAAGAAAACCGCAAAAACCAGGAATGTAATAATTTTTGAAAACAGTCCTATTGTGCATTTTTTCATAGTTATGACCTCTTGTTTATACTCTTACGTTCCACCGTGATACCACTCGCCGCTGGTGTAAATAAACGTAACCAAGCCACCCCTTAATATTCCAAAGAATATTTTCGCTCCCCGATAATCAAAGCAAAAAGACGCTCCCCGCCATACAGTTTCCTGCAGGCATAAGAGCGCCGCTTTTGACGGTATAAAATTGAGTATGACAAAACTGCGGAGCTATATAGTTATAACACCACTCTGCTTGCTTAAGAATGGCACAAGATATCATGTTTGTCAAGCTCACTTTCTAATAAATTTGCAAAATACATCAGCGCAATTATAGCAGAAATACTTGTTTCATCATCGCTTTTGCAACAAAATTTTATGGATTTTTCGGCGATTTTTTGGCTTACATCATTACCTCCTTCCCCTTTTTAATCTTCTAATAACACACGTTTTCTTTCTATCATTTCCCCGATTCTCTCGATATATTGGGAGACATCCTTCACATTTTCGATTCGCTCGATCCGTCCGTCGGGATAAACTTGCTTTGAGATACTTCCGGCCCCCAATGCCACGATGGTCTGTTTCTCCTCCATAATCAGAATGTTGTACAGGCCCAGCTTCCCCTCCCGGGCGTAACCCACGTTCTCGAAATTCCCGGACATGTTCTTCTGGCGGTAGAGGTAATAGGGCACCAGGCCCAGGCGCTCCGCCCCCTTTGCCGCTATCTCCATGGTCTCGTCCGTATTGTGGAGGATGGGCATCCCGTTCTCCTGGATCCAGCGGTTCAGCCTGGAGGCCCGCTTGATGGCCAGGGAATGCACCGTGAGGCTGTCCGGCGCCAGCTCCACCACCCGGTCTATGGTGCGCTGCACGTCCGCCTCCAGCTCTCCCGGCAGACCCAGTATCAGATCCATGTTGATATTGTCGAAGCCCAGCTTGCGGGCCAGCGCGTAGGCCTCCTCCACCTGGGCCACGGAGGCTTTCCTGCCGATGATGTCCAGGGTCTCCTGCTTCATGGTCTGGGGGTTCACGGATATCCTGTCTACCCCGAAGCTGTGCAGCACGCGGAGCTTGTCCTCCGTAATGCTGTCCGCCCTGCCCGCCTCCACGGTGAACTCCCTGACGGTGGAGAAATCGAAGAGGGCCTTCAGCTTCGTAAGCAGCCGCTCCAGCTGCTCCGCCTCCAGGGTGGTGGGCGTGCCGCCGCCGATGTAGACGCAGTCCAGCCGCCTGTCCCGGTAGCGCTGTGCCACGAATTCCATTTCCTTTATCAGGCAGTCTATATAGCCGTCTACTTTTTCACGGTATGCCGCTATAGGGAAGGAGGTGAAGGAACAGTAGAGGCAGGTGCTGGGACAGAATGGGATGCCGATATAAAGGCTGTAATCGTCCTGCACGCACAGGCCGCCAAGCAGCTCCCGCTCCCTCCTGGCGATGTCCACGGAGAGCTTTGCCTTGTCCCGGCTGACATAGTATCTTAGCATATAATGGTCTATAATCTCCTGTTCGCAGGCCCCCTGCTCCAGCAGTTGATAGGCTATCTTCGTAGGCCGGATCCCCGTCAGGTTCCCCCAGGGAAGCTCTTTCCCGGTCTCCTGGCATAGAGCGCGGTACAGGAAACATTTGAAGCCATATTTATACGTTTTTTCGTCTGTTTTCCCAGCCGTCTCCTCGTCCCCCGCCGCGTCTCCGGCAGGTTCCGGGCTTTCCTGGCTATCCCCGCGCCATTCCCAGCCATATTCCCTTCCGTCCACGGACAGCAACGCCCCTTCCTCCCCAAGCTCTACCCGGATCCGCACGTTCCCGCCCAGCTGCTCCCGTTTCTCCTCCCTGCACTCCGGGGTCAACACGTACACCTGCTCCTCAGGGTAGAAGGCCCTCACGATGGAATTCACATCATATTCAAAATTCGCCCTGTTCAGCTCCACAACCAGCATCTTCTGTCTCCTCCGGAATTCCTGTCCTATCGAATCTATCTGCCCAATACTTTAGAATTCGCAATCCTGAATCCAAGCTGCGTAGTCTCTTCTCCGGTAAAGCAATTTGTCTCATGTTCATCGCCATTCGGATAGCGCACAAATCCAATTTTGTCCAGCATCCTTAAGCTGTGCTCGTTATCACAGTAACATCCTGCCGATATTTCTTTATACGGATATTTGTCAAATATATACTCTAAAGCCAGTTGAAACGCCTTTGTTCCGTATCCTTTATTTCTATGGTTCGGGTAAATCCAAATCGCCAGGTCAGGGCATGTCTCATCTAATCCAAGCCTGAGCGTGCCGACACGTTCACCCGTGTTTTTATCGACGGCAGTCACCCAAAATTTAAACCGACTGATATCCGTCTTCCGAAATTCATCTAATGTCTGGTCAAATATGCCGTTATATCCTTTTTGCGTATCGACATCCTTCCAGCACAAATACATATCATAATCATCCTGATGGGTATACGGCTCCAAGCCTATCGTTAGGTTTTCAATAAGAAACATAGTTTTACCCTATATGTCCCAGATTCATTGGTTTATTTACACTTTTGGGGAGACATTCCCCGTCCCCAAGTACGCAAAAAGCAGTGGCTACTGCTTCCAGCCCCAGGGCACCTAACGCACCGAACATCACCCCGGCAAAAAAACACAGCCACTGCCCTGCCTACAGGGCACTGCGCCCCGAAACCCGCTTCTGCCCCCCCTATACGCAGAATGGATTGTTTTTCTTCTCATAACCGATAGTGGTGCTCTCCCCATGGCCGGAATAGACCCGCGTGTCCTCCGGCAGCACGAACAGCTTTTCCTTGATGGAGCGCACCAAAGTGCCCATGCTGCCCGTAGGGAAGTCCGTCCGTCCCACGGATTCCGCGAAGAGGGTGTCCCCGCTCACCAAAATCCCCGCCTCGGCGAAATAATAGCAGCAACCTCCCGCCGTATGCCCGGGGGTGGCGATTACCTTGCAGGTCATGCCCGCCAGGGAAATCTCCTCCCCGTCCTTCACGTACACGTCCGCATAGGTGGCACAGGCCCTGCCCGCCTGCTCCGACACGTTCATCCGCGGGCTCTTCAGAAGCTCCCGCTCCGCCTCGCAGGCGTATGCCTTCACAGGCTCTCTTCCCTCCGCCTCGGCAGCCGCGTTGGACGCGTCCCGCAGGGCGTCCAGCCCCCAGATATGGTCGAAATGCCCATGGGTCAGCAATATCCCCGCCACCCGGAATCCGTTCTTCTGCAAAGCAGCATAAATATTGGCCCCCTTGTCCGCCGGATCCACCACGATTGCGTCATGCTCCCCCTCCCGATACAGAAAATAGCAATTGGTCTGGCATACCCCCAGCACCATGCGCCCTATCTTAATCTCAGCCATCACGTTTCCCCTTCCGAATATTTCTGGTATCTCAAACAATTATACTGCTTAACGATTTCACTTGCCGTGAAACCAGACTGCATAACGCTGACTGGTTCAATCGCATGATTACATTAGGCAGTATTCAGCGTTATGCAGTATAATACGCTGGCGCAAGACCGGAAAAATGCCCGCCCTTCAGACATTCTTCCGCGTGAGACTAGCCCGTTAAACGAACTTCTTCTCACGCTTAACCGGTGGCCCGCTCGATGTCCACCACGCTCTCGATCCCCCGAATCTTGTCGATGACCCGGTTCAGCTCTTCCTTGCTCTCCACCTCAAAGGACACCTGCATGGTCGCCAGCCCCTGCCTGCTGATCCTGGTATTCAGGGAGAGGATGCTGATGTTCTTCTCCGTCAGGGCCTTGGTGATGTCCGCCAGGAGCCCGTTGCGGTTGTTGGCGTAGATATCGATCTCCGCCACATATTTCTCCGTGGCGTCCTCCGGGGCCTGCCACTCCGCGTCGATGATCCGTGCCCGCTCCATCTCCGGCAGGTTCATCATGTTCACACAGTCCGTGCGGTGGATGGAGATGCCCCGCCCCCTGGTGACGAAACCCACGATCTCATCCCCCGGCACCGGGGAGCAGCATTTGGAGAATCGCACGGACAGATCCGCGATGCCACGCACCACGATGCCGCTCTTGGCCTTGATCGTAGCCGGCCTGGCGGCCAGGTTTCCGCTCTCCGCGATGCTGGCCAGGACCTCCTCGTTGGTGAGCTCCTTCTTGTGGTCCCTGTCATAGAGATCCTGCATCTTGTTGACCACCTGGCCCTCCTTCAGGGCGCCGTGGCCGATGGCTGCCAACACGGAATCCCAGTCCCGGAACCCGTATTTACGCATGACCGCATTCATATATTCGGTTTTCAACAAGTCAGAGAGGATCACGCTCCTGGCCTTGCAGTAGGTGGAAAGCAGATCCTTCCCCTTGATGATATTGTCTTCCTTCAGCTCATTCTTGAACCATTGATTGATCTTGTTCTTGGCCTGGGTGCTCTTCACCACGTTCAGCCAGTCACGGCTGGGGCCCTTGGAATTCTGGGATGTGATGATCTCGATCCGGTCGCCGTTATTGATCTCATAATCGATGGTCACCAGCTTGTCGTTGACCCTGGCCCCCACCATCCGGTTGCCCACGGCGGAATGGATGCTGTAGGCGAAGTCGATGGTGGTGGAGCCCGCAGGAAGGTTCTTCACCTCGCCGGTGGGCGTGAAGCAGTACACATTGTCGGAGAAGAGATCCAGGTCGTTCTTCAGAAGCTTCATGAATTCCCGGTTGTCCGACATGTCCCGCTGCCACTCCAGAATCTGGCGCAGCCACACCAGCTTCTCCTCCTCCTGGGCGGCCACCCTCTTGCCGTCCGAGGCCTCCTTGTACTTCCAGTGGGCGGCGATGCCGTACTCCGCGGCCTTGTGCATCTCGAAGGTGCGGATCTGTATCTCAAAGGGCTGGCCGGAGCTGCCGATCAGGGTGGTATGCAGGGACTGGTACATATTCGCCTTGGGCATGGCGATATAGTCCTTGAACCGCCCCGGGATGGGCTTATACATCTCATGGATGACACCCAGGGCCGCATAGCAGTCCCGCACCGTGTCCACGATGATGCGCACCGCGAAGAGGTCGTATATCTGATCCAGGGTTTTGTCCTGGTTCTTCATTTTCTTATAGATGCTGAAAAAATGCTTGACCCTGCCGTCTATCTTGGCTTTGATGCCTGCGTTGCCGATGTGCTCGCTGACCTCGTCCACGATGCTCTGGATATATTTCTCCCGCACGTTCCTGCGCACGGAAATCTTATCCACCAAGTCGTAATAGACATCCGGCTCCAGATATTTTAAGGACAGATCGTCCAGCTCGATCTTCACCTTGCTGATGCCCAGCCTCTGGGCGATAGGACAGTAGATCTCCAGAGTCTCCTTGGCGATGCGCTGCCTACTCTCCGGCTTCTTGTACTGGAGGGTGCGCATATTGTGGAGGCGGTCCGCCAGCTTGATCAGTATGACGCGGATGTCCTTGGCCATGGCCAGGAACATCTTCCGCAGGTTCTCCGCCTGCATCTCCAGCTTCTCGTCCGGCTGGTCGCCTCCGGCAGACAGGGGAATCTTCTCCAGCTTCGTGACGCCGTCCACCAGCAGCGCCACATCGTCCCCGAATTCCCGCTTCAGATCCTCCTCCTTCATGATGGTGTCCTCCACCACGTCATGGAGGATGCCCGCCACGATGGTCTCCTTATCCAGCTCCAGATCCGCCAGGACAATCGCCACGTTCAGGGGATGGATGATATAGGGCTCTCCGGATTTGCGCTTCTGATCCTTGTGGGCCTCTGCCGCAGTCTGGTAAGCCTTTTGTATCATGGAAATGTCATCGCTGGGGTGATATTTCTGAACGCGCTGAATCAGCTCCTGATATAAATCCTCAGGATTCACGAATTCATGATATTCGCTCATCTTCCCGTCGTCAAAAATTTCCTCAAATTTTTCTTCAGCCATAGATACCCACGCTTTCTGCCATGTCTTCCGCCCCATACCGCATATCCGGTGTCCATAGCCTCCCCGGAAGAATCCCCCCGGAGAGGCTCCATACCCCTGCAGGCAAAGAAGCGCCAAACGCTTCGGCGGCTTCTCCCCACTGCCTACGCTATTTACCGGGATAGCAGATCGCCGAATCCAGCCTGTACCCGGCAATCTTCTCGCGGCCCTTCAGCCCCGCCAGCTCCATGAGGACCACGACGCCCACCACCTGGCCGCCAAGGCTCTCCACCAGCTTGATCATAGCTTCCGTGGTGCCCCCTGTGGCGATCAGATCGTCCACGATCAGCACCTTCTGTCCGGGCCTGATGCTGTCCTTGTGCATCTCGATGGTGGCCTGG
Source organism: uncultured Acetatifactor sp. (assembly GCF_948601915.1). NCBI lineage: Bacteria > Bacillati > Bacillota > Clostridia > Lachnospirales > Lachnospiraceae > Acetatifactor > uncultured Acetatifactor sp. The sequence goes on from NZ_CAPDXS010000010.1 coordinate 34,807, forward strand.
CCGTATTCCAGGTCATAGGAGATGGATACGGTCTCCCTGGGAAGCTTTCCCGCCTTGCGGATCAGCACAAAAGGCTTTCTATTATTATAGGCAATCGGGGTTCCAAATATAAATCCTCTCGACTCGGGCCCCGCCACCACATCGTAATCCACGTCCTTCACCAGCTCCTGCATGGTATCCACCGCCAGCTGCAGCCCCTCCGCATCCTGAAGGACGCTGGTCACGTCCCGGAAAATGATCCCCTCTTCCGGAAAATCCGGTATGCTTACTACATATTCCTCCAGCTTCTTCATTCTTGTCCGCCTCTCTTCTATGTATCTTCTATGTATCTTCTGTATGTCCTCTCTTTTCCTCTGTCCGGACATTGGCCTTATCCACAAAATACTTGATGATGTCGCTGCGGGTGACGATTCCTATGAATACATTCCTGTCATCGATCACCGGCACGAAATTCTGGTTCTTCGCCTGCTCCAGCAGATTCTCCATGGCGGTATCGATACAGGCCGGCCTCACCTTGCCGTTCTGCAGGAAATCCCGCACGGTAGCCTGCTCCAGATTCTTCAGCGTGATGCCGTCCAGGCTCTGGTTATATGCCAATATGTTCCAGAGGAAATCCGCCACGCCCACGACGCCCACGTACCTGTCTTCCACATCGATGACAGGTATGGCAGAGAAGCCGCTTCTGCGGAGCTTCTCAAGGCCCTGCCGCAGCGTCATGTCGTCCCGCAGATAGGCCACCTCTGCCTTGGGCAATAAAAATGATGCGATGTTCATTGTCCCGCTCCTTCACCGTCCGTTCCGCACACGGTCGTGCCCACACATTCGCGCGAACCCGGGCATCCCGGATTCCGGCATTTCAGTCCTTCTCCCCATCTTGGTCCACCACCTCCGCAAAGGTGCTGTCCACAGCATTCAGGTCATCGAAATAGGCCCTCTTTGCCAGGTAGAAACAGGTGACACAATCCGTGACGCCGCTGAATATCAGGCCTGCCCCCATCAACTGCAGGAAGAACAGGGCCGCGTCCAGGGAATTGACGATAAGGGCCGCTCCTATCACCACATTCACCACAGCCAGAATCAGCACCATCATCCAGTTGCCATAGCCCAGCCGTTTCATGTCTATCACGTCCTGGAGCTTCCTGCAGCCGCTGGCCACCACCAGGATGCCCAGAATCACCGGCACCAGCGAGATGATCCACTCCACCTTGTACAGGAAGAGGATTCCCACCGCTATGCTCACCAGGCCGTAGCCGAAGTCGTTCCTGTAGTAATTCTGGCTGGCCTCCCGCAGCAGATAGCAGATCATGGAGACCGCACCCGCCAGGATCAACAGGATGCCGATCAGAT
>NZ_CAPDXS010000010.1:36163-51473 GCF_948601915.1 uncultured Acetatifactor sp.
CGATCAGATACCCCAATGTCTTCACCATGGTATCCGGAATCACCAGGGCCACCACCCCCAGCACGATATACAGGGCCGCGGTCAGAAGCGTCTCCCACTTCAACTGTTTCAAGAGTTTCCTCATAACGGCCCCCTCTTATTTCCTGCCGCAGCACTTTTTATACTTCTTGCCGCTTCCGCAGGGGCAGGGATCGTTGGGGTAGACCTTCGCCTCCTTCACGATTGTGGTGGAGGATTTCTGCTCCTTGTAGAGGGCCTTCCTGGTGTCCTCGTCAAAGATGTCGTTCCACTCCTCCAGGTTGTAGAGCCAGTCGGCCTCCGCCGCCACCATGTTCTTGTACAGCAGCGCCTTCTCGAAGCCCAGGTTCACCTGGGTGTCCTCCTCCATCTCCTCGATTGGGTTAGGCTCCTTCAAGCTGTCGTTGATGCCGTCCAGGAAGCCCGTCATGGTCTTGATGGACACCTGGTATTTATCCGCCAGCTCCTTCACGGTGCCCCGCACCACTTCATCGGGATTCTTCAGAAGCTGGGCATAGATTTCCTTCTCTTCCTGAAAATATGCGGCCCAGAGCTTCTGGAGCTTGTCCTGTCCCGCTGTCTCGTTATATGCCTCTTCTCTCCATTTTTCCAATAATGCCATATCTACCACCTTTTTCAATCCCACCGGCCTTGCCGCCGGCTGTATTTTTGCCGGGCGACCCAAACAGTACGCCACATGTATCAGTATATAACAGATTCCCCTTTTAGACAATAAAAAAATTTTCAAAAATTTCCCTTCCGGTGTATAAACGGCGGATTCAGGGTTAGACTATTGAATGTCAAGGAACCCCCTCCTTTGATCATACCAAAGATAAAATAATACTTAGGCTCCGCCCTGCGGTGACTTACGTCGGCAAGACGGAGCCTGAATCCTCCCCTTAATCGGGGGGCGGCCGAGGCCGTCTCCCAAGAAAGACCCCGGGCTTCGCGCAGGTGCAGGCCCGGGGTTTTTGCGTTCCGGGAGGACTTAAACCTCCCATGGGCCCGCGCCCTGTTGCCAACCGGGGCCAAACATGCTACAATCAAGGAAAACTTGCAGAAACGAGGAAGCATGAAAGAATCTATGGAAAAAACTACGGAAAAAACTTTGGAACAAGCGAAAAAAGAAAGCCCGAAAAGAAAAAGGAGTTCACGGAACTCCCGGCAGATCGTCGCCATGGTCGGCGTGGTGCTGCTGGTGCTCCTGTATGTCGCCACGCTGGTCACAGCTATCGCAGACAGCTCCCAGTCCGCGAAATGGTTCCGGATCTGCCTGTTCGCCACCTTCGCCCTGCCTCTGGTCATCTGGATCTACTCCTGGATGCACGGCAGGCTCACTGGAAAATCCGCCATCGGAGACCCGGAGGCCCCGAATCCGGCCCAGGCCCCTGCGAATCCGAAGGAACCCCAGGCCGCAGGCTCCGAGGGAAATCCGCCCCATACCGGCAATCCGTAGGCTCCGCGCCGCTGACGCCCCCAGGCCGCAGACCGCAGGCGCCGGGGGAAATCCGCCCCATACCGACAATCCGCAGGCTCCGGGGAAGCGCTTTCCTGCATGGGCAGGCCGCAGGCTCTGGATTCCGGGAAGCAAGCCCTCAAAGCCCGGCGCGCGCCGCTCGTCAGGGTTCAGCCGCCACCAGTCCCCGCAGTTCTTCCTCCGCCTGCTCTTTGGTCCGGAAGCAGATGCCGTGAATCCCCAGCCTTTCCGCCGCCTCCACATTCATAGCCGTGTCGTCCAGGAACACGCTCTCCTGGGCCTCCAGGGAATACCTGGAGAGCAGCCGCCTGTAGATCTCCGGGTCCGGCTTCACCAGCTTCTCCCGATAGGACAGGATGCCGCCGTCCGTATAGGGCAGGAAATCCAGGGCGTCCGCGCAGTCCTCATAGGCCTTTTCCGAGAAATTAGACAGATAGTACACCCGATACCCCTTTTCCCTCAGCTCCTGGATCCAGGGGATGGCATACGCCCGCTTCGTCACCATTCCGGTGATGTTGCCGTAAGCCCTGCGCAGCTCCTCCTCAATCTCCGGATCCTGACGGATGAAGGCCTGCATCAGTTCCTCCATGCTCCAGACGCCCCTGTCGATTTCGTTCCAGACAGTGGACTGGACGGAAGCCTTGGCGATGCGCTTCACCATGGCCTCATCGAAGCCCTTGTCCTCCAGGAACTCCTTCCATCTGAAATCCGTCAACACATTACCGATATCAAATATAATATTCCGAATCATCCTGCTCTCTCCTATTCCGATACTGCCATGGCCCCCGGGCTTTCCCGGCCCCGCCTCCTGGGGTCACGAATCCGTCCCCATAATGTCCAGAAGCTTCCCGGCCGCCGCCCCAAGGGGGGATTTCCGGCTGGTGACCACGCAGAACTCCCTTTTGGGTATCATTTTATTGAACCTCAGCTCGAACAAACGCCCGGACTCCAGGGCTTCCGTGGCAAAGTCCCTGACCACGCAGCCTATCCCCAGATTACGCAGGGCGAACTGGACGATCATATCGCTGGTGGACAGCTCGAACTCCGGCTGCACGGCCACACCGTTCTCCGCCAGGTAGGCGTCCATGTAGGCCCTGGTGCTGGTGCTCCCCTCCAGGAAGATAAGGGGCAGTTTCTCCAGCTCCTGGAGATCCAGCATCTTGTTTTTATAGGAAGTGAACCTGCGCCCAGCCACGAATACGTCTTCAATCTCCCGCACAGGCTCCGCGCGGATGTCCCCCTCCCTGGGGAAAGGGGTGCTCACCACGCCGAAGTCGATCGTCCCGGCCCGCAGGAGCTTCAATGTCTCCGGCGTAGGCGCATTTGCCACCATGACCTTGATGCCGGGATGCCTCTCATGGAACTCCTCCAGAAAGGGCAGCAGATAAAAGCGCAGGGTCATGTCGCTGGCCCCGATGTGCACCTCCCCCAGCTCCAGGTTCAGCATCTTCCGCACCTTTTCCACGCCCCGCTCTATCTCCTCGTACCCTTTCTCCACATAGGAGTACAGGATCTGTCCCTCCCCTGTGAGGCGCACGCCCCTGGAGGCCCGCTGGAACAGGGTCACCCCCAGGCTCTTCTCCAGGGCTTTCAAGGACTGGCTTACCGCGGGCTGCGACAGGGAGAGCTCATTGGCCGCCCCCGTGACGCTTCCCAGCTTCGCGGTATAATAGAACACCTTGAAATATTCCAGATTTCCGACCATGGCTCCCCTTACCGCGCCAAGGGCGACTCTCTGTAGATGATGTCCTCCCTGCCCGGCCCGTTGCTGACCATGGTGATGGGATAGCCGATCCTCTCCTCTATGAACTCAATGTATTTCCGGCAATTTTCCGGCAGTTCTTCGTACTTCCGGATGCCCCTGATCTCACATTTCCACCCGGGCAGCTTCTCGAACACAGGCTTTGCCTTGGAGAGCCTGCTGGTCACAGGAAAGTCCGTGGTGACCTCTCCGTCAATCTCATAGCCCACGCACACGGGAATCTCGTCCAAATAGCCCAGCACGTCCAGCACTGTGAAGGCCACGTCCGTAGTGCCCTGCATGCGGCATCCGTACCTGGAGGCCACACAGTCGAACCATCCCACCCGCCTGGGCCGTCCGGTGGTGGCGCCGTACTCTCCGCCGTCTCCGCCCCTGCGGCGCAGCTCCTCCGCCTCGTCGCCGAACAGCTCGGACACAAAGGCCCCCGCGCCCACCGCGGAAGAATATGCCTTGCAGACCGTCACGATCTGTCCGATCTCATAGGGGGGCAGCCCTGCCCCAATCGCGCCGAAGGCCGCCAGGGTGGAGGAGGAAGTCACCATGGGATAGATGCCGTGATCCGGATCCTTCAGGGTGCCAAGCTGCCCCTCCAGCAGCACCGTCTTGCCCTCCTTCAGGGCCTTGTCCAGGAACACGGATACATCGCACACGAAAGGCGCCACCATGTCCCTGTATCCGTGGAGGGTCTCCAGCAGCTCCTCCGGTTTGATTACAGGCTTGTGGTACAGGTGCTCGAAAAGCACATTCTTCAGCTCGCAGACCCGCTGCGTCTTCTCCCTCAGAATCTCCTCGTCGAAAAGCTCGCTTACCTGGAAGCCGATCTTGGCATATTTATCGGAATAGAAAGGCGCGATGCCGGATTTGGTGGAGCCGAAGGACTTCCCGCCCAGCCTTTCCTCCTCGTACTGGTCCAACAGAATGTGGTAGGGCATGACAATCTGCGCCCGATCCGACACCAGCAGCTTCGGGCTGGGGACGCTGCGCTCCACCAGAGACCGGATCTCCTTAAACAGCAGCGGGATGTTCAGCGCCACGCCGTTGCCTATGATATTCGTGACATGGCTGTAGAACACGCCGGACGGAAGGGTGTGCAGCGCAAATTTCCCGTAATCGTTCACGATGGTGTGCCCCGCGTTGGCGCCGCCCTGAAACCGTACTACAATATCGGCTTCCTGCGCCATCATGTCCGTAATCTTACCTTTTCCCTCATCGCCCCAGTTGGCCCCTACGATTGCCTTGACCATAATTTTCCTCCATTCCCTGCCCCTGGCGGCAGGATGTCATGAAAATAGAATCCCTGCAAAACCGGATTCTATCATCTTCTTTTACTATACTATTATACTATATTCTGTATCATAAGTAAAATCAATAAATATTATAGTTACCATAAGTACACATTATTTTATACAAATTTCACTGTTCCGTGAAACACTGCTCCATCCCCTCCGACATCACGATTTCTCCGTCCGCCATGACGAACAGCGCCTCCGCCCCATACTGCCCGGCCAGATCCATCCCTTTCTCCGGCCCCAGGATATAGCAGGCCGTGGACAGGCCGTCGCAGAGCAGACCGTCCTTCATGAGGATCGTCACGCCCCGCACATCGCTGACTGCCGGGGCTCCGGTCTCCGGATCCAGGATGTGATGATAGCGCACCCCATCCGCCTCCACGTACCGCTCGTAATCCCCGGAGGTGGATATGCACCACTGCCCCTCCAGGGTCAGGATGCCGATGCTGCCCGAGGTGTCAAAGGGATCCACGATGCCCACCCGCCAGGGGGCGCCCTCCGGCTTGCTGCCGCAGGTCAATATGCTGCCGCCCAGGGATATCACTGCCCCCGTCACTTCCGGCCGGTCTGCCAGCAGGGCCAGCGTCTTCTCCATGGCAAGGCCCTTGCCCACGGCTCCCAGGTCAAGCCCCATGCCCTCCGGCATATAAAGGCGCATTCCCCCGTCCCCGGCAGCGCCCTCCTCTGCAAGCCGCAGCCTGCCGCTCCCGCAGCGCTCCAGCGCCTGAGCCAGAAGCTCCTCCGAGGGCGGGCTGAAGTCTCCCGATGCCTCTCCTGCAGCCCACTGGTCGATGTTCCACAGCCGCGTCACCGCCCCCAGTGTCACGTCAAAGGCCCCTTCCGAGCGCTCCCACAGCTCCAGGCAGTCCGAAAGCAGCGCCGAAAGCTCCCCCGAAAGCAGGAAGCCCTGAGCGCTGCCTGCGGACTCGTTGGCGCGGCATACCTCTGAGGTGTCCAGCCGCCAGGAGATTTCCTCCCGCTCCAGCCCTGCCAGCAGCTCCATAGTCTGCCCGGAGAACGTCTCCGCCGCCTCCTGGCGCTCCGCATAGACCGTCATCTGCACCACCGTGCCCATGGCGGTGTCCGCGTACTGCCATGGCCCTGCGCTGTCCCCATGCCCGCCATCTCCCTCCCGCGCGCCGGGCTGCGCCGCCGTCCCCGCTCCCATGTCCGCGCAGCCGCAGCACAGGAGAGCCGCCACCGTGAGGGCAGATGCCAATGTCCTAAAAAAATGCTTCATTTTCCCATTCCTTTTTGCTATACTGTTTGGGGAGGACGCATCCTGCGCACCTCCACATTGAATCCACAGAAAGGCCAAGTCGCGTGAAAGAGAATACATCCTGGCGAAAGCCCGCGGCCGTCATTACGGCATTCCTTCTGCTCCTGTCCGCGGCCAGCCTCCTCTATCTGCTCTCCGATAAGAGCGGGGCCGATTATGCCGCAGACATCTTCCAGGACGGAATATTGATAAAAAGCATATATTTAAGCGATGTCTCCGAGACGTACACTTTCACCGTACAGGGTGAGAACGGCTGCGTCAATGAGATTGAAGCCCGTACCGGCAGCATCGCCATCATCTCCGCGGACTGCCCGGACTTAATCTGCGTCCACCAGGGCTTCATCAGCGACGCGAAGCTGCCCATCACCTGTCTGCCCAACCGGCTGGTGATCCGGCTGCGGCCTGTGTCCGATTCTCCGGGGGCGGCGCCGGATGCCGTCGCCTATTGATTCCGGTGAATCCCTTTGGCAGGCCGCAGCCCGCCGGACCTCCCCCAGGCCTCCACAGAAAGGAAGAACATATGTCCGTCAGAAAGACTGCCCTTTTAGCCCTCTTCACCACCCTGTCCCTGGCCGTCTACGCCATCGAGAGCGCCATCCCGCCCCTGGTGCCCGTTCCGGGCATCAAGCTGGGCCTGGCCAATATCGTCACTTTGCTGCTGCTGCGGAGCTTCCGCGCCAGGGACGCTGTCCTCGTGCTGGTTTCCAGGATACTGCTGTCCTCTCTCCTCTTCGGGCAGGCCCTGTCCCTGCTCTACAGCCTGGCCGGAGGGCTGTGCAGCCTCTGCGCCATGGCGCTGGTGATGCGCATCCTGCAAAAGAGGCTCATCTTCCTCACGGGGGCCATGGGCGGGCTGGCCCATAACCTGGGCCAGTTAGCCATGGCTTTCGCCGTCACCCGCACCCCGGGCGTGCTGGCCTATCTGCCCTTCCTGATCATCGGCGGGATCCTCACAGGGCTTTTCACAGGGCTCTGCGCCGGATTCGCCGGAAAGTTCCTCGGGCCTTTCCTCTCAGATTTCCCCTCAGATATCCCATAAAACGCGTCAGTCCCCATGGCCTCTCTCTTTCTCTTTCCTGTATAGCTGCGCGAAATAGCTGTTGCCCGCCAGCAGCTCCTCAAAAGTCCCGCTTCCCACTATCCTTCCCTCTTTGAATACGAATATGTGGTCGAATCCTCTGATGGAGGACAGGCGGTGGGCGATGGAGATCACCGTGGCGTCCTTTGCCTGCTCCAGGACATTCTTCATGACGATGCTTTCCGTCACATTGTCCAGCGCCGACGTGGCCTCGTCCAGCACGACGATCTCCGGACGGTCGAGCAGGAGCCTGGCCAAAGCCAGCCGCTGCTTTTCCCCGCCGGACAGGCAGGCCCCTTTCTCCCCGATCCTGGTATCCATTCCCTTGTCCAGGGATGAAAGCAATGGCAGGAGCTGTACCCGCTCCATGGCTGCGCGCATGTCCTCATCCGGCACTTCCCTGTCGAAAACCAGATTTTCCCGGATCGTCCCGTCAAACACAGGCGTATCCTGGGACAGATAGGAGGCTTTCCCATACAGGGATTCCAGGGAGAGATTCCGCAGCGGCTCGCCGTCATAAAGGATATCGCCCTCCTCATATTTCAGCAGCCCCACCAGCGCCTTGGCAAGCGTAGACTTTCCGGAGCCGGACTCGCCCACGAACGCCACCTTCTCGCCCTTCCTGACAATGAGGCTCACGGAATCCACTGCTCTCCTGCCCTCTCCCGGAGCCCCTCCGTAGGAAAGGGACAGCTCCTCCACTCGGATTTCTCTTGCCAGGGTATCAAAGGCAGCGCCCTCCGAAAGCTGTACGTCCTCCTTCAGATCCAGCACCTCCGCGAACCGGTGCCACGCCGTCAGGTTCAGCTTGTACTGGACGTAAATCACATTGAAGATGGCTATGGGCACATAGGCATTGTCGATCAGCGCGATCAGTGCCACCACGGCTCCCACAGTCAGATGGCCCCCTTTCCAGGCGTAGACCAGGATTCCGATGTCCAGGCAGGCCACCAGCAGGGCGAATATGGTGAAAAAGGCCTCATGTATCATGGACATCTTCACCTTTGCCGCCACGATGGTCCGCTTGGCCCCCAGCGCTTTCCTCACCTCCCCCGGGAACTGGCGCTTCATCCGGAAAAGAGGCATCTCCATGAAGCCCCGCACCAGGAAATGGTTCAGCTCCTCCTCGTTGGTCAGTATCCTTTCCTTTATCTGGTAGAGCCCCCTCAGCAGCAGGTTGGTCACGATGAATACGATCACATACCCGGCCAGCAGGAAGCAGGTTATCTTCGGGTCTATCTTCCAGATGAAGAACAGGCTGAACAGAATCGTCGGCACCAGGTTCCTCACCACCTCGAACCAGAAGTCGTAGAGGACTCCCTTTCCGGCCTTGGCCCCGTTCTCGATCTGCTGTATCAGCTTCCCCGTCCCCAGCTTCTGGTATTCGGCGTAATCCATCCTCCCAATCTTCTGTAAGGCCAGCAGCTTGAAATCCAGGTAGATGTCATTGTCCAGCTTTACCGTGGGGTACACGTCCACATAGTTCATCCCAAAGGTCACAAAGAGAACCCCGCCGTAAAACAGAATCCCGTAAAAAGTTATGGTCCGGTCTGTCAGCCCGTCTACGATTCTCTGAAAACAGTCGGCCTTATAATTCGACATGAAGGCGTTGAACAGTCCGATTGTCAGATATGCAACGACCCATTTCCTGTTCTTTTTTAATACATCTTTTATGTAGCGCATAACTGTACTCCTTTTCTCATGTTTGAGCTTCCGCTTGAAGCATACTGTCGAAACATCCGATTAGAGAAACAGCACAGTTGCGACTGCCAGCAGGTTCCTTTCTCCTCAGCACAATCTGCCAACAGTTTCCGTCAACTGTGCTGAGTGGTTATCTCGGCCATAGTCCCGCATGTGTTTCATGAGTGGAATCACCTCCCTTCCCATCGTCCTCCCGTTTTTTCCTTGCCGCGGCGTTCAGCCGCCCTCTTTCCCTGTCCTTTCCTCCAGCTCCCGCAGAAGCCCCGTCATCGTCCTGCCGCTTACGGGATGTCGGAAACAGGGCGCGATCTCCGCCATGGGCTTCAGGACGAAGTCCCTGTTCTCCAGATCCACATGGGGAATCGCCAGATCCTCGCTCTCATAGCATATCCTGTCGTAGAACAGGATGTCCAGATCCAGCGTCCTGGGGCCCCAGCGCACCGTCCGCTCCCTGCCTTCCGCATTCTCCACCTGGTGAAGGGCCTCCAGCAGCTCCTCCGGCTCCAGAAGCGTCTCGATCTCCAGCGCGCCGTTGAGGAAATCCTCCTGCTCCACCCCGCCGTAGGGCCTGGTGACGATCATCTCGGACACCCTTTTCAGCACAATCAGGGGATGCACCTTCAGGGCAAGGATGCCGCTCAGGATATGGCTCTTCCTGTCCCCCAAGTTGGAGCCCACGGCGATGTATGCCCTGTGCCAGCCTCTGCGCACCTTCACGGACACATTGCCGAAGGGCAGCCGGATGGGCGCGTGGGGCTTCTGGATCTCCAGCTCCAGGGCGGCGAGGGCCCCAAACTCCAAAAGCAGCGCCTGGCTCAGCCGCTGCGCCACCGCCTCCAGCAGCAGGCAGGTGTTCTCCTGCATCCAGTCCGTGATGAAATGGCATACCGTCCCGTAATTTACGGTGCGCTCCAGGGCGTCCTCGCTCCCCGCCCGGCGCACGTCTGTATACAATACCGCATTTACGTAAAAATACTGACCGTTCTTCGTCTCCTCCTGGTACACGCCGTGGTGGGCGAAGACCTCAAGCCCCTCTATCCGTATCTCATCCTTTGCCCATTCAGAATACATGTCCTCTCCTGTCCTCCCCCGTTTTTCCCTGCGGCAGGGGTCCCCGCGCCCTATTTGATGCCCCTCCGAAATCCGCCACGCCTCGGCAGAAAGCCTTCCCCGCACCCGGTGCGGCGAAGAATCCCCCCGCCGGAGCGCTGCTCTTAGCCGCTCAGCCCTGCGCCCGGGGCCAGATCGCCTCCGCCATCCGCACCGCCCTGACATTCTCCTTCACATCATGCACCCTGACGAACATGGCCCCCTGCAGGACTCCGGCCACAGTGGTCACCAATGTCCCCTCCACCCTCTGATCCGCGGGCAGGTCCAAAGTCAGGCCGATCACAGACTTCCGGCTGCAGCCCAAAAGCAGTGGGCAGCCCAAAGCCCCCAGCGTGTCCATGCGGCGGATGATCTCCAGGTTCTGCTCACAGCTCTTGGCGAAGCCCACCCCCGGGTCCAGGACGATCTTCTCCCGGGGAATGCCCGCCTCTGCCGCCAGCCTCAGGGTCCCCTCCAGGTCCTTCACCACGTCACTTACGAAATCCCGGTAATCCGTATCTCTTCTATTGTGCATCAGGCAGCAGGGCAGGCCGCTGGCCGCAATGACCTGCGCCATTGTGTTCCCCTGTTCTCTGCCTGCCCCATTCTCCGGCACGTCCGTCCCATTGTCGGTCCCGCCGTCATATTTCAGGCCCCAGACATCGTTAATCAGATCCGCTCCCGCCCCGATTCCCGCCGATGCCACCCGGGACTTGTAAGTATCCAGGGACACAGGCACGTCAAAAGCGGCCTTCACCGCCTCTATCACGGGAACCACCCTTGCAATCTCCTCTTCCTCCGGCACGAACGTGTGGCCGGGGCGGGTGGACTCCCCTCCGATGTCGATGATGTCCGCCCCCTCCTCCAGCATCTCCTCCACATGCCGCAGGGCTCTGTCCCTGTCGTTCCACTTCCCTCCGTCCGAGAAGGAATCCGGGGTCACGTTCAGGATTCCCATCACATATGTATGTCCTTTGGTCAGAAATTCCCTGTTTCCAATCTTCAAGCTTTTGTCCGCCTTTCCTTTATCCAAAATTCAATCTTTCAATTCCTAATCTGTTTAAGATTCAGTCTGTATCATATCTTTCATTTACGCGGGAACTCTTTGTCCAGCAGACATTTAATGTCATCCCCCAGATCCTCAGCTCTATATCCATGGTAATCTATGTCTCTTTCCTTTTGAAACGCATAATAATGACCGTTTTTCTTCGCATATAATCTCCCTTTGATTTCAATCGCTTTATTCAGCAAATCCTGTGCTTCTTCCTCATGTAAATCCATCCTGCTCCCGACTTTTCCTTTTCCGTAAAGGTTTTCTCTGTCAAATTTATGCTTTTTATCATTTGCAATGTATCTTCTAAGGCCTAATTCATTTCTATAATAGTCAATATGCTCCTCTTTAGACAGATTCCTCAGAGTAATCTCTTCTCCCGCAATGATTCCTTTTACCGCTGGCCCTTCAAACAGGGAATTCGACAGCAGGCTTACCATCATATTATCTATAGCATATATACATACAAACGATTCTTTATCGTCTATCCGAAAAGGCTGTCCTTCTTCTGAGCAATAAGTTCCCTGATTTGTCAGCAAGCCAAGCAAAAATGTCCTCTCCTCCCTCGTCTGAAAATCCTGCAGCAATTGTATCAATTTAAAGTCAGGACTTATTTCCCTCTGTGTATCAATGACTCCTGTTCTTATTTCGTGGACATTTGTCACTTCTTCTCTCTTTATCCGCTTACAGATATCAAGAAACTTGTGGACATATTCTATTGCGATTTGCTTTGTGGCAAACGGATATTGGAATGAAACATCATTGATTACGGCTGTCATTTTATCACCTGCCCTACAACAAATCCAAAAGCGCATTGTCCCATTCGTCAAAAAAACCTTTCGGCCACTCGCTTAACCGTCCGTGTTCATCCAACATGGGACATACCGTTTTATGCCTGTAGTCGTCATCAGTGTCTTTATAAAAATAGAAAAATCGAGTGTCTTTCGGTTCCAGCCTTCCCTTTTTAGCGGCAACGCGAATTCCATTCATCACATGGTCGCTGTGCGTCTCGAGAAGGACCTGAACGCCCCCTGCTGCCGCTGCCGCCAACAGCTCTCCCAGCATCCGTTGGCCCCTTGGATGAATATGTGCTTCCGGATTTTCAAGCAGGATGATGTCTCCCGGCTTTGCGGATATCAGGGTGACTACTACCGGAAGGACATAGGTAATCCCAAATCCCACATTGATGCTCTTATATGAATTGGTTTTTTCTCTTCCTTCAATATACTCATATTTCAACTCCGCCGTTCTGGACGATGTGTTGATTGTGATTACCGGAGATACGCCCGGCGAAATCAAATCCATCCATTCCTTTACCTGATCCGCTATCGTCTTTTTGTTGCCGATGAGAACCGAATTATTCGCTACCTCATCTCCGCCATGTAGCTTTAAATACTGGATGGAGAACTCTCCGTTTTTAGCAAAATACCGCTGGGAAACTTCTTTTTCATTTTCGATGTGATAAAGAAGCAGCGGTTCAATCCGATATGCCGAAAGGTAATATAAACTATCTTCCCACGCCGAATATGGACTTTTATTTTCTTTTTTATCCATGCTTTTCAGAGGCAGAACATCCGTTTCGGGCTGGTACTCGAAAAGATATCGTTCCTCCGTATCTTCCGTCCAGACCCCAATACCAATTTCATCTCTCTCTGCCTTTTCAAACAAAATATCCTGCCCGACACCAAGATTTACATATTTCCCCTTTAACGACAAACCCTGCTGGAGCAAAATACTGTTTCGGGATTGTCCCAAAAGCAGGATGCTCTGCAGAACCGTTGACTTTCCCATGCCGTTTAGGCCTGTCAGGATATTTAAAGTAGAGAAGCTCAGCTTTATTTCATTGAAACATTTAAAGTTTTCAAGAACCAATCCTTTCAGCATAAAAACTCCTTTACAAATTTCCGGCACCTCTCTACCCGGTTCTTCAGCGAATATTGATCGCCGGACTTTAATGAAGTCGCAAAGTCAGCATCCACAAGAATTTCCCCGAATCCAGTCAAGAACTTGTCTTTGTTCTCCCTTATTTTTTCCAATTGTCCGTCATGCAATTCACCGAAGCAGATTGCCCATATCTCAAAAATAGCCTTGTTGATCGGCCCTCTCCGAAAATCCTTGTTATACTTTCTGAAAGCGTATTTTCCGAAAATGTCTGTACAGCCCTTCATCACGCGCACAAACCGCTCTGTGACCCGCATGATGTCCTGTTCATTAAAATTGTTCGCCTTTTTCAGCCCCTTTATCAGGAAGTTATCAATATTTCCCTTATATTCGCTTTTATAATCCAATTCCGTAAAGGAAAGGAATCGCAGTGCATATTCGCGATCCAGCATCCGGTCCGATTTTACCGCGAACTGCGTCGCCTCCCGGAATTCCTTCCGTTCCGCCAGCTCCTTGATCAAATCTGTCCCTTTTCCCGAGTAAAGAGCCTGTCTGATTTCCTGATTGTTTAGTTGAATCCCTCCCGTATTGATTCTCTGGAAAATATTAAATACAACCTCGTCCGGAGTCCCCTGTATAACGGTATATGCAACGATGGAGGACTCTTTTATTCTCCTGATGTACTGCCTTGGCAAGTCGTCAAAGGTTTTTCCGTTGAAATCTGTCAGATACTGCATCCCCTTAAATCTGCTCTTTTTCCTTGCGCCGTCTTCCTGTCCATTTCCCACCAGATAATTTTGAAAGGCGGTAAGGCGCTGCAGGCCGTCTATCACAATCCACTCATCTTCTTTAGACGCGTCAAAGTAAAATGCCGGAAGCGGTATTTTCAGCATCAATGATTCAATCAGCCGGCTCTGCTTTTCCTCATCCCATAGTCCGCCATGCCTCTGAAAAGCCGGCGTCAAATCGAATTCCCTGTTTTCTAAACGATCCATGATATTTGACACGCTGGTCGGAACCTGGGTGATATTCACATCGGAAGGAATAAATTTATCAGGTTCATCCAAATCTGCTTTATACCCCTCGTCCATATCCAGGGGAAGAATCCTTACTCCCTGTTCCTGCAGATGATGAAGTGCTTCATTTAGTAAGTCTTCACTAACTCCGACATTACTTTTTATAATATCCTGAACAATGAACAAACTAATCTCGTTGTCGTTTGCCTGAGCAAAATTCATGATTTCTTCTATACGGTCTGATATAGTTTGTATGTTCTTCATTCTCCTATTTGCACCCTGCTTTCCATATACTATGCCCCCGGCATTTCCGGGCAATACCCGTACCGCATAAAAATCCGCCTCTCCCCGCCAAAGATGTATCATCCGGACACGCCTAGAATTATACCATGGAAGGGCAAATAAATCCATCCCCCACCCACAGGAAATCATGATGCCCATGCCGTACACAGGGAAATTCCGCGGTTTTCCGGGCCTATATGGCGGATTCTGCCCCCAAAATGCGAAGAATTCGCCAATATTTTATAGGCATAGTGCACATTTATGTTCCGCCGCTTCCTCCGCCATCCGTCAAAAAGCTTCCTCCAATCCAGAACAGGGCTTAATTTTGATGGCCATAAAACCCGGGCGTGGCGAGAAATTCGGCATCCTGGCACTTGATATATCCACCCGATAGTGAGTATAATGGGACAATACAGGGGGGATACATAAGCGCACTGCCCTTGGTTCTTCGGGTAGGCATTGAGACAGGTGGCTACGGCAGGGCATGTACCTGGCTGCCGTTAGACATAGATCAATAAAAGGAGAGAATAATTATGAAAAAGAGAATCGTAACAACAATTATCGCAACTGCAATGGCGCTTGCCATGACCGCCTGCGGCGGCAATCCCAGCGGCGGAGAATCCTCCGCGGAAAGCAGCACAGAGAGCACCGTGGAGTCCTCCGTAGAGTCCTCTGAGCCTGTTGAGTCCGAGGAATCCACTGAGTCCACAAGTTCCGAAGAGGCTCCCGAGTCCTCTGACGCCACTGGCTCTGAAGAAGCTCCTGAGTCCTCTGACGCCGCCGGCTCCGAAGAGGCTCCTGAGTCCTCTGATGCCACTGGCTCTGAAGAAGCTCCTGAGTCCTCTGACGCCGCCGGCTCCGAAGAGGCTCCTGAGTCCTCTGATGCCGCCGACTCCGAGGAGGGCGCTGGTTCCGAAGAGAATCCCGAGTCCGAAGAGGGCGCTGACTCTGAAGAATCCTCTGAGTCCTAATCTATAACGGGATTCGGCATATGCAGGCCTGAAAAGATTTCCGGGAAGGACGTAAAAGTCCTTCCCGGAAATTTTTTCTCCTCTGCGGCAATGGCCCCAGGCCAGGAGACCCGCACAGGCAGGCGCGCGGAGGTCAGGGGCCATGGGCTGCCCTTCAACGTCCTGCCGGTTCGGCCCGGACATTCCGCGCAGGGCAGTCCGTCCAGCGGACGAGGGCTGCGCTTACACGCATACAGCCTGCCAGACCCGGCAGAAGCGGCATCGCATCGCAGCCCACGCCGCCAACCGTCCGCTACATCCGCAGCATCCGGAAGAACCGCTCCTGCAGCGCCCCGTCCTCCCGGAACACCCCTCTGGCCGCCACAGTGACAGTCTTGCTGCCTGGCTTCTTCACCCCCCGCATGGTCATGCACATA
>NZ_CAPDXS010000010.1:51483-56100 GCF_948601915.1 uncultured Acetatifactor sp.
ACACTCTTTCCCTACACGACGCTCTTCCGATCTTGCACATATGCTCCGCCTCCAGCACCACCATCACGCCCCTGGGTGAGAGATGCTCCATGATGGCATCCGCGATCTGCCCTGTCATCTGCTCCTGAATCTGGAGCCTCCTGGCGTAGATTTCCACCGTCCTGGCCAGCTTGCTCAGGCCCAGCACCCTGCCGTCCGGGATATAGGCGATATGGGCCCTGCCGTAAAAGGGCAGTATATGGTGCTCGCACATGGAATGGAAGACGATATCCTTCTCCAGAATCATATCCCCCACAGAGGCGCCGCCTTCCACAGTCTCATTTCCCTCAGAACGTCCGCTTCCTCTATTTTCCATGGAAAATACCCTGGACAGCGGTTCCGCCGGGTCCGCATCCATGCCGGAGAACAGCTCCCCGTACATCCTGGCCACTCTGTCCGGCGTCTCGGCCAGTCCCTCCCTGTCAGGATCCTCCCCGATTCCCTCCAGCAGGAGCCGGACCGCCTCTTTGATTTTGCCCTCATCTATCATTTCTATCCATCCCTCCCCGCGCCGATCCCCGGCAGTACAGAACTTCTTACTCAAAAGTGAACATCCTGTAATTCGCCGACTGTGGATCGTCATGCGCGCCTATCATGAACTCTGTATAGCATATTAAGACCGTATCATAGTCCCCCGCCGCGATATAATCCCTCGGGCTTCCCAGTCCTTAAAGGTATAGCGGGATTCGTCATAGAGGGAAAGGTCGATGTCATAGCCGCAGCATTCGTTCAGGCCCGCCGCTATCTTCCCTGCTGCCCACAGGCCGCTCCAGGTCTTCCAGTGGTGGTCGGTGCGGTAGAACATATCGTAGATGTCCAGCCCGTCCTCCAGAATCTTGTCCCTTATCAACCTCCGACGATCTCCAGCATCCTGCCCAGGTAGGACAGGGAGCCGAAAGCCACGATGACGTCCTCCTTATCCGCCAGGAGACGGGCCATCTCCACCGCCTCCTCCAGGCTGTCCGCCGCGGTCACCTTCTCATGCACCTGCGCCACCGCGGCGGCCAGCTCGTAGGCCGGCATGGCCCTTGGGTTCCCCGGGGGCGTCACCGTGATGATCTGGTCGGCCAGGCTGTGGGTCAGCCCGATTATCTTCTCATATTCTTTGTCCCGCAGCATCCCCATGATATAGAGAATCCTCCTGCCGGGGAAGCAGGCTTCCAGGGACCGGGCCAGCTTCCCGGCAGCGTCCTCATTGTGGGCCCCGTCCAGGATGAAGCAGGGCTTCCTGCCCGCTACCGTGAAGCGCCCGGGCCAGCGGGCCTGGGCCATGCCCTCCCGGAGCTTCTCCTCCTGCACCGGAAATCCAAGTCCGCCAAGGGCTTTCAGCGCCTCCAGGGCCGTCACCGCGTTCTCTATCTGGTACTGCCCCGCCAGAGCGATCTCCAGCTTTTTCCAGTCCTTATAGTCGAATCTCTGCTTCTCCAGGCCCGGGCGCACATGCTCCGCGGCCCTCCCGTCTGCCACTGTCAGAGGGCATCCCGCATCGGCAGCCTTCCCGGCGATCACCTCCATGACCTCCGGCGCCTGCGCAGCGGTCACCACATGGCAGCCCCCCTTGATGATGCCCGCTTTCTGGACGGCGATTTCCGGCAGTGTCTTCCCCAGGAAGCCCATGTGGTCTGCGCTGATGGAGGTCAGCACCGCCACGCAGGTGTCCTCCACTATGTTAGTCGCATCTAACAGCCCGCCCATCCCGGTCTCCAGCACCACGATATCGCATTTCTTCTCCCGGAAATACAGAAACGCCATGGCAGTCTTCACCTCAAAGGGCGTGGGATGGTGCAGCCCTTCCCCGGCCATTTCGTCGCACACGGCCTTTATCCGCTCCATATGCCGCCCCACCGCCGCCTTCGGGATGTAGCTGCCGTTTACCTGGATCTCCTCCCGTTCGTCCACCACGGCGGGGGAGGTGTACTTCCCCACCCGGTATCCGCCCCGCTGCAGCGCGGACGACACATAGGCGCACACGGAGCCCTTGCCGTTGGTGCCCGCCACATGGACGTACCGCATTCCTTTCTGGGGATCGCCCAGCCGCCCCACAAGCTGCCGGATGCTGTCCAGGCCCGGCGAGATGCCGTACTGCCCTATCTGCTGCATATAGTCCAGCGCTTCCTTATAGTTCATCTGCCAATCGTCCCCTCTTCCCGAATATTTTCTCCCTTTCCAAGGCATACTGATACGGACACCCATACCCAGCCAACCCAGAAGGAGCATCCCACATGAAACAATGCCTGACGAATTTTGCGAAGAACTTCCTCAAATGCGGCCTGATCGGCTGGTGCCTGGAAATCCTCTTCACTTCCATGGACGCCCTGCGCCGCCGGGACATGACTTTAAAGGGGCACACCTCGCTCTGGATGTTCCCCATCTACGGCAGCGCCGCCCTCCTGTCCCCTGTCAGCCGCCTGCTCCGGGGGAAATCCGCCCTGGCCAGAGGCCTGACCTATATGGGGATAATCTTCTCCATGGAGTACCTCTCCGGCCTCCTGCTGTCACGCCGCAAAGCATGTCCCTGGGACTACCGGCGCAGCCGCTGGAACATAGGGCGCGTCATCCGCCTGGACTTCGCCCCCTACTGGTTCTGCGTGGGGCTGCTCTATGAACAACTGCTCTCCGGGAGCCAATCCAAGACATAGCCGTAGTCCTGCATGTGCCTTCCCTGCCTAATCCGCCGGGATTCCCGCGCCTCTGCGCTGGGATGCCCACACTTTTGTGCCGGGATTCCCGCGCGTCCTCCGCCGAAATACACGCCCCTCAGTCACACGCCCCTCAGTCGTCCATATTGTCCATGTCGTCCACACCGTCCGACCCGATATCCAGCATGTTCACCGTGCGCCTCTTCAGCCTGGCCTCCTCGGATTCCCTCAGGATGAAATCCTTGATCTCCCTGGAACGCCTGATATGCTGCAGCATCAGTTGGGGATGGGTCGTATCGCCCGTATAGCAGATCACCGTGCCCAGCCCGAACAGCTTCTCTCCCAAGCTGGCGCTGTGGGTCACGTCCTGCACCTTGTACATATAGCAGTCGTTCTCCACTGTCCTGAAGAACCCCTCCGCCACCGTGATCATATCCTCTTTCACCGTATACTTTGTAAAGGTAAAGGGAAGCCCCAGAAACATCCATCTCTTTCTTTCTACATATTCCATCCTGTGTACCGTCCTTTCCTGTCCCGCCTCCGGCAAAATCCCCCTGCGGGCCCTTCCCTCACTAGTATAGAGGATTTTTTTCCAAAATACAACCGTTAAAAACTTGAAACTCTTCTCCGGACATGGTATCATAGAACAAAAGGATTGTGGCAAAACGTCGAAGGGACTTTACCCTTTCAGTGCCATCGCGCAGCGATTCTAATAAGGAGGTTCACGCATGACTGCAAATGAATGTATCAGAGGCCGCAGAAGCATCCGCAAGTTCACCGATCAGCCCGTATCCCATGAGCTGCTGGCGCAGATTGTGGAGACAGCGTCCTACGCCCCAAGCTGGAAGCATACTCAGATTGTCCGCTATATCGCGGTAGAGGGCGAGAAAAAGGCCGCTCTGGCCAAGTGCACCGCTATCTTTCCCGGCAACGGGAAAATCATGGACGATGCCCCCATGGTCATAGCCGTCACCATCATCAAGGGCCGCAGCGGTTATGAGAGGGACGGTTCCTTCTCCACCCCTAAGGGCGACAGATGGCAGATGTATGACGCGGGCGTAGCCGGAGAGGCGTTCTGCCTGGCAGCTTTCGAGCAGGGCCTTGGCACCGTCATCATGGGACTGTTCGATGAAGAAGAGGCGACGAAGCTGCTGGAGCTCCCCGAGGACAGAGAGCTGGTGGCTCTCATTCCCATTGGATATCCCGCGGAATCTCCCGCCGCTCCCAGACGCAAGGCGGTAGAAGATTTATTATCCTATCAATCATAAGCAGGAGTCGAAGAGGCAAAACTCTTCGACTCCTTTTTCGGGGCGGGCTTATGCGCGCTGCCCTCCGCCCCGAAGCGCTGGCGCCCACCGGAAATGCCGAAGCACGGCCCCTGCAGCAGCGCCCTGAAAGACACGGCAGCGCAGAAATGAGGTTAGCTATGCGACATCTGATGAGTCCTCTGGACTTCACCACGGAGGAGCTTGACATGCTCTTCGACCTGGCAAACGATATTGAATGGAATCCCGTCAAGTATGCCCACGCCTGCGATGGCCGGATTCTGGCCACCTGCTTCTACGAGCCCAGCACCCGCACGCGCCTAAGCTTTGAATCCGCCATGACCCGGCTGGGCGGGCGCGTCATCGGCTTCTCCGACGCGGCCTCCTCCTCCGCCTCCAAGGGCGAGAGCGTGTCCGACACCATCCGCGTCATCTCCTGCTACGCGGACATCTGCGCCATGCGCCATCCCAAGGAGGGCGCTCCCATGGTGGCCGCGGAGAAATCCCTGATCCCCGTCATCAACGCAGGGGACGGGGGCCATCAGCACCCCACTCAGACCCTGACGGATCTCCTGACCATCCGCAGCATGAAAGGGGCTCTGGGCGGCTTCACCATCGGCCTGTGCGGAAGATCGGAAGAGCGTCGTGTAGGGAAAGAGTGTAGATCTCGGTGG
>NZ_CAPDXS010000010.1:56110-57086 GCF_948601915.1 uncultured Acetatifactor sp.
GACCTGAAATTCGGCCGCACCGTCCACTCCCTGATCAACGCCCTGGTGCGCTACAGCGATATCCGCTTCGTGTTCATCTCTCCGGAGGAGCTGCGGGTGCCGGACTATATCACGGAGATGCTGAAGGCAAAAGACATTCCCTACGAGGAGGTCATCCGGCTGGAGGACGTGATGCCCCAGTTGGACCTCCTGTACATGACCAGGGTCCAGAAGGAGCGCTTCTTCAACGAGGAGGACTATGTCAGACTGAAGGATTTCTATATCCTGAACATGGACAAGATGGCCCTGGCGAAGCCGGAGATGCTGGTACTCCATCCCCTCCCCAGGGTCAACGAGATATCCGTGGAGGTGGACTCCGACCCCAGGGCGGCCTATTTCAGGCAGGCCAAGTACGGCGTCTACGTGCGGATGGCCCTGATACTGACACTGCTGGAAATCGAAGCGTAGCGCACAGAAAGGATCGACATATGCTGAATGTAGGAAAAATCGAAGAGGGCTTCGTGCTGGACCACATCAAGGCCGGAAGGAGCCTGGAAATCTACGAGCATCTCCAGTTGGACAAGCTGGACTGCACCGTAGCCATCATCAAGAACGCCAGAAGCGACAAAATGGACAAAAAGGACATCCTGAAAGTGGAATGCGACATCGACATGCTGGATCTGGACGTGCTGGCCTTCATCGACCACAATATCACCGTCAATGTCATCAAGAACGGGGAGATCGTGGAAAAGAAGGAGCTGACGCTGCCCAGGCAGATCAAGAATGTCATCCGCTGCCACAATCCCAGGTGCATCACCTCCATCGAGCAGGAGCTGCCCCATATCTTCTGCCTGGCGGACGCAAAGAGCGAGGTATACCGCTGCAAGTACTGCGAGGAGAAATACATGTCCTCGGCCAAGTGGACGTAGATTCCATAACATGGCAGGCTTCATGGCCCCGGTCTCCCCGGCGGCCGTTCGCCATGAGTGCCATATCG
>NZ_CAPDXS010000011.1:0-53285 GCF_948601915.1 uncultured Acetatifactor sp.
CCTTCAGCTTGAAGGCCCTGGGCTGGACGCCGTATCTTTGGAAGCCGTGCTTTTCGTACAGGTGGAGCGCCCTTGCATTGTCCTCGAAGGTGCCAAGCTCGAGCTGCTCGAAGCCGTTTTTGCGGCACTGCTCTATGGCGATTTCCAGCATGATGCCGCCCAGCCCTAAGTTGCAGTAACTCTGCTGGATGGAAACCCCCAGATAAGCCCTGTGGCAGTATTTCAGATAGCTTCGGACATAAGATACCCCCAGGTCCGCGATGACGCGCCCTTCCAGAAAGGCCGTCACCATAAAGCATTTCGGGCTCTCCGCAATCTCCGTCAGGCTGGCTCTCATGACATCTATGTCATAAATACACTCCTCCGGATACCTGGACATGAAATAAGTCTCCGCCGATGTGATCGTCCGGTGGGCGCACAGGGACTCCGCGTCCTCTGCCGCCGCGCTCCGGATGGTGACATGCTCTCCTGATGGGAATGTCATCTCCCTTGGTTCAATCAACATGATATCCACCGCCTTTCCCGGCATCCGTCATGACACCGGTCCCTTTCCTCCGCTTCCTCTTGCCTCATCTGCTTTCCTTCCATGTCGGATCCCCGGATACGCCAAAAGGGCAGAAGCCACGCAAGGCCCTGCCCTCCGCTCTCCGTCATCCCACCCGGTTGTAATTGATCAGGCAGCCTTTCAGGACTTTCCAACTATGTCGAATCCCCGGATACGCCAAAAGGGCAGAAGCCACGCAAGGCCCTGCCCTCCGCTCTCCGTCATCCCACCCGGTTGTAATTGATCAGGCAGCCTTTCAGGATAATCTGACGCTCCTCGTCGGTCAGTTCGCCCAGGCGAAGGGTGAAAGCTTTCAGGCCGTCCTTGTCCACCCGGTAGGCCACAATCGTCTCCGCTTTCTCCTCCACGGTCTTCCGGATGCCGGGGAAGAAGAGATAGTCCAGGTTCTGAAAGGGCAGCTCTCCCTCTTCGATCAGGAAGGGCAGCATGCCCCAGTTGATCAGGTTGGAGCGGTAACGCTTCGTGGCATATTCATTGGCGATATTTGCCCAGCCCCCCAGCACCTTCTGGCAGGAGGCGGCCTGCTCCCTGGCGGAGCCGTCGCCGGGCTTCACGGCGAAGATGGTGGAGCCGAAGCCCGTGTTGGAGTGGTCCGCCTCAGGGTACTGCCCCCTGATCACGCCCATCAGCTCCTTCAATACGGGCAGCTCATGGCATGGATGCCCCCCGGCCATGCGGGCCTTCTCCGCCTTCTGGATCTCCTTGGCCCGGGCCACGTAATCCGGATCCTTGCGGCTTAAGGTGAACTCCGCCAGCCCCAGGGGATTGGAGCGGTAGGAGGAGGTCTCCCCGGAAGGAATCAGCTCGTCCGTGGTGGTGACAGGATCGTGGATCTCGCTGACCACCTGCAGCAGGAGGTTCTCCGGCAGCGCCCCCATCTCGGGCCAGTCCTTGATGTTGGGCCCCAGCTGGATCTCCACGCCGGGATCCGCCACGCCCCTGGAATCAAAGACCCGGTTCCGGTATATCTTGCTGTCGAAATGATACTTATATTTGGACAGTTCCCCGTCAAATTCCGTGGCCGGGGTCAGCACGCCCTTGTTGGCCGCGGTGGCGGCGATGGAACGGGCATCCATCAGGGCCACTGAAGAAATCTGGCCGTTCTGGAGCTTGCTTCCCTCTCTGTTGGGGAAGTTCCGGGTGGAATGGCGGATGCTGAAAGCATTGTTGGCCGGGGTGTCCCCCGCGCCGAAGCAGGGGCCGCAGAAAGCCGTCTTCATCACAGCGCCCGTCTCCAGGATGGCCGCCGCGCAACCGTTGCGCACCAGCTCCAGGTAGACAGGCATGGAGGCCGGGTACACGCTTAAGGTAAAGCTGTCAGTGCCGATGGAGCTGCCCTTCAGGATGTCCGCCGCGGCGCAGATGTTCTCGAAGCCGCCGCCCGCGCAGCCTGCGATAATGCCCTGCTCCACCGTGAACTTCCCGTCCCTCACCTTGTCCTTCAGAGAAAACCGCAGAGGCGACCCGTCCGGGCCCTTTGCGCCGTCCAGGCTCACCAAAGCGCGTTTCTCCGTCTCCTCCAGGATGTCCATGAGATTGGCGTTCAGCTCCTCGATGGTGTAGGTATTGCTGGGATGGAAAGGCATGGCGATCATGGGGCGCACTTTGGACAGATCCACCTGGATCATGCCGTCATAATAGGCCACTTCCCCGGGAGCCAGCTTCCTGTAATCCTCTTTCCGCCCGTGGATTTCATAGAATTCCTCAATCTCCCCGTCTGTCTCCCAGATGGACGACAGGCATGTAGTCTCCGTGGTCATCACATCGATGCCGATGCGGAAGTCCGCGCTCAGGGAGGCCACGCCGGGGCCTACGAACTCCATCACTTTATTTTTCACATAGCCGTTCTTGAACACGGCGCCGATGATAGCCAGGGCCACGTCCTGAGGGCCCACGCCCTTCACAGGCTCTCCCGTCAGGTACACGCCCACCACCTGGGGCCTACCTATGTCATAGGTCTGGTTCAGCAACTGCTTCACCAGCTCCGGGCCGCCCTCGCCCACTGCCATGGTGCCCAGTGCGCCATAGCGGGTGTGGGAGTCGGAGCCTAAAATCATCTGGCCGCCGCCCGCCAGCATCTCTCTGGCATACTGATGGATCACTGCCTGGTGGGGGGGCACATAGACGCCGCCGTATTTCTTGGCGCAGGACAGACCGAACATGTGGTCGTCCTCATTGATGGTGCCGCCTACGGCGCACAGGGAATTGTGGCAGTTGGTGAGTACATAGGGCATGGGGAATTTCTCAAGCCCTGAGGCCCTGGCAGTCTGGATGATGCCTACAAAGGTAATGTCGTGGCTGGTGAGCTTGTCGAATCTAATCTTCAGCTTGTCCATATTGCCGGAGGTGTTGTGGCTCTCCAGGATTTCATAACAGATTGTCTGTTTTTTCGCTTCCTCTCTGGTGATTTCCTTTCCGGTTCTGCTGCGAAGCGCCTGCTGCGCCTCGGGCGTATCGGCGATGATCTCCCTGCCGTTTACCAGGTAGGCGCCGCCTTGCATTAATTCTACCATAATGTTGGGTTCCTTTCTTATTGTTGTTTGGTGTTCCGCAGATACCAGAAAACTGCAGATTCCTCATTATCAAAGTTCCTGTAAAGCATGGTATTCACCGCACCGATCACAAAGCCGCACTTGGCATAGAAACGGCAGGCCAGCAGGTTATTGTCCTGTGTCTCCAGTGCCAGCCCCTTCATACCGGAATCTTCCGCCCATTGAACCGCCTTTTGTATCAGACCGGTGCCCACGCCCTGTCCTCTGGCGGATTGTGCGACGCAAATGTCCTCTATAAACGCATATCTGTTCCAGTCTTTTCTCAGGACGATCTGTCCGATGCATTCGCTGCCGGAATAGGCCAGATAAATGGTTTTGTCCGGATCATCTATATAAGCAGCGTAATCCAAGTCATCGTCCAGATATGCCTTTACATAGGATTGTCCGTAGATTTCTTCTGTATATGTCCATATTCCGTCTGCTAATGCAGGTTTTATTTTCCCGATAATCCGAAAGGGCTGATTCGCCTTGTTTATATCCGCAAGGTTCTGCCGATTTATTTTTACAATCTCCAAATAAGCTCCTCCCCGAATCGCTATTTCCGCAGCACTTCCTCCGGTTCATTCTCCGCCGGTGATATGAATCAGGATTGCCTCCCCCCGGAATCCGGCACCGCCTACCAATTGCAGCACCTGCTTTTCCCCTTCTATGACATCTCTGTCATAAAAATGGACATGGCCCGCCAGCACCAGCTCCACCGGGCTGGAAGCAGCGGTGGTACGGCTCACGAACCGCTCCGAATCCTCATTGGGATAAATCCCGCCGTAATTACCCGCCCCAATCACTACAGGGCTGCTCCAGGCTTCCCTGGCCTTCCCCAGCACCGACTGGGTCATGAAGGGCACATGGGCCAGGACGATCACAGGCCTGCCCTCTGCCAGAATCTCCTCATATGCCGGGAACACGCCAACCTCCACCTGGCCCGGGCTGTCGTCAATGCCCACCACCGTAAATTCTCCGAAATCCAGTGAGTGAATCACTGTATTATCCTGCATGAACGGCTCCAGCAAAGGCAGATAGGCCTCCTTCCCCGCCTCCGTCATATACTCCCAGGGATAGGTCCAGTCGTGGTTGCCATTGACATACAGATAGGGCATGTCCAGCTGCCCCAGCTGCTCTTCCAGCCACCTGAGATTGGCTTCCGAGGGCGTGTCGATGATGTCTCCGCCCAGCAGGACGGCATCCACCCCGTTCTCATTGGCATACCGAATCCACTCCGGGAACTGCTCCGCTGACGGCACCCCTTCCTCATTGAAAAAGGTGGGATACCGGGCCTCCTCGTTGGCCGCCTCCTGCTCCGAAGCCCCCTGGCTTTGGACGATCGCATGGGTATCCGTCAAAAACAGCAGGGTATACTCCCCCTCGATTCCCTTCAGCTGGACAGTCTCCTCCGTGATATGCTTCTCCCAGGCTCCACCACCCGTCCCTTCCTTTTGGCCTCCCTCGCCGGCATTACCGCAGCCCGTGAGAGCGGCCAGGCCCAGCAGGCATATTACCGCAAAGGCGTGCCCAATCGCACGCCTTTGCAACATTTTATCCTTTTTATTCAAATAAGACACTTCTATTTCTCCAGTTTACAGAGTCACCTTGTCCAGATGCCAGATTTCATCCACATACTGCTGGATGGTCCTGTCGGAGGTGAACTTGCCGGAGCATGCCACATTCAGGATGGCGCTCTTCGCCCAGCCCTCGCTGTCTCTGTAGGCAGCCTCCACTTTCCTCTGAGCCTCCGCATAGGGCTTGAAGTCCTTCAGGATGAAGTAGGTATCCGCCCTGGAGGTGGACAGGGTGTTCAGCAGGGAGTTGTACAGGGTGCGGAACAGCTCCTTGTCCTTGTCATAGGTTCCGTCGATCAGCTGGGTCAGCACCTTATGGATGTCCTTGTCGCTGTTAAAGATCTGCATGGGATCGTAGCCGCCGTTGTTTTCGTAATTGATGACCTCATCGGAGGACAGGCCGAAGATGAACGCGTTCTCCTCTCCCACCTCTTCCACGATCTCCACATTTGCGCCGTCCATGGTGCCCAAAGTCAGGGCGCCGTTGAGCATGAACTTCATGTTGCCCGTGCCGGAGGCCTCCTTGCTGGCGGTGGAAATCTGCTCGGACACATCCGCCGCGGCAAAGATGATCTCTGCGTTGGACACATTGTAGTTCTCGATGAATACCACCTTGATCTTGCCGCCGATGGAAGCATCGTTGTTCACCACTTCCGCCACCGCGTTGATCAGCTTGATGGTGAGCTTGGCGTTCTTATAGCCCGCCGCGGCCTTGGCCCCGAAGATGAATGTCCTGGGGAAGAACTCCATCTCCGGATGGGCCTTCAGCTCATTGTACAGATACATCACATGGAGGATGTTCATCAGCTGCCTCTTGTACTCATGGAGACGCTTTACCTGTACGTCGAAGATGGAGTTGGGATCCACATCGATGCCGTTGTGCTCTTTGATATATTTCGCCAGGCGCAGCTTGTTCTGGTACTTGATCTCCATGAACTCCTTCTGAGCCTTCTTGTCCTCCGCCAGGGCCTTGATGCCCGCGATCTGGGGCAGATCCGTGATCCAGCCGTCGCCCACCTTGGAGGTGACCCAATCGGCCAGCAGGGGATTGCCGTGGAGCAGGAAACGGCGCTGGGTGATGCCGTTGGTCTTGTTGTTGAAGCGCTCCGGGAACATCTCGTAGAAATCCTTCAGCTCCTGGTGCTTCAAGATTTCCGTATGCAGCCTTGCCACGCCGTTGACGGAATACCCGGCCACGATAGCCATATGGGCCATCTTCACCTGTCCATCGTACAGGATGGCCATCTTGCGTATCTTCTCCTGGACATCCACGCCGTGTACGCCCCTGTATTTCTGCTCGATCTGGCGGATGAACCTGCGGTTGATCTCGTCCACAATCTGGTACACCCTGGGAAGCAGCCTGGAGAACAGGTCGATGGGCCATTTCTCCAGGGCCTCCGCCATGATGGTATGGTTGGTGTAGGCGCAGGTCTTTGTGGTGACTTCCCAGGCCTCCTCCCAGGTCAGGTCATAGTCGTCCAGCAGGATGCGCATCAGCTCCGGGATGGCCACGGTAGGATGGGTATCGTTGAGCTGGAAGGTCACCTTCTCATGGAAGCGGCGGATGTCGTTATGCTTCCTCATATACTTGTCCACGGCCTCCTGGACGGAAGCGGAGATGAAGAAATACTGCTGCTTCAAGCGAAGCTCCTTGCCCGCGTAATGGTTGTCGTTGGGATAGAGGACATTCACCAGGTTCCTGGCCAGGTTCTCCTGCTCTACTGCCTTGCTGTAGTCGCCCTTGTCGAAGGAATCCAGCTGGAAGCCGCCCATGGACTCCGCATCCCACACCCGCAGGGTGTTGACGATGCCATTGCCATATCCCACGATAGGCATGTCGTAGGGGATGGCCTTCACCGACTGGTAGTCCTCCTGCACATAATGGTTCCTGCCGTTCTCATCGGTGCGCACGGTGACATAGCCGCCGAATTTCACCTTCTTGGCATACTCCGGCCTGCGCAGCTCGAAGGGATTGCCCTCCGCCAGCCAGTCGTCCGGAATCTCTATCTGGAAACCGTTCTCGATCTTCTGCTTGAACAGGCCGTAGCGGTAGCGGATGCCGCAGCCATAAGCGGGATATCCAAGGGTGGCCAGGGAATCCAGGAAACATGCCGCCAGCCGTCCCAATCCGCCGTTGCCCAGCGCCGCGTCGGGCTCCTGGTCTTCCAGCACATTGATGTCCACGCCCAGCTCCTCAAGGACTTCCTTCGCCCCCTCGTAGGCCTGGAGGTTTACCATGTTGTTGCCCAGCGCGCGGCCCATGAGGAATTCCATGGACATATAGTACACCATCTTGGGGTCTTCCCTGTCATAGGCTTTCTGGGTGTTCATCCAGTTGCCGATGACCCTGTCCTTGATAGAATAGGAAGCCGCCTGGAAAATCTGCTGGGGAGTGGCCTCCTCCAATGTCTTGCGGTACATGTTCATGACATTATACAGGACACTCCTCTTGAAAAGCTCCTTGTCGAACGTGGGCTTCTTCTCAGAGGCTTCCGGCATGTCCGTCTGCGTCTTTGCTTCCGTCGTGTTCGTCTTCTTCACTTCTTTCTCCTTTCACACTCTCAATCTATTTTAAGGCAAAACTCAATGAATCGGCCTTATTGCCCGACTGTTTTTTATTATACCAAAATTCGCCAGGCATTCCAACTGCTTTTTGCACAAAATTAGAAGACAAAATTACAATTTTTCAAAATATTGTGTGGAAGCCTGCCGAAATACCCTTCACCCAATCAGCACTTCCTTCCCCCGAAACGCAAGACCATACTTCCGAATCCTGTCCGTTGGAATGCCTTTCGCTTCCAGAGCCGCCGCATATTTCATGTCTTCAATCTGCTTCAATGCAGACTGTACCGTGTCTTCCAGCGTCCGCTCTCCCCCTTCCGGGTCATGTACCTTGAATTCCATAATAATCGCGTCTTTAAAGCGATTATTTGTTATCGCATCTTCCTCCTGGTCCTGCGGCTCCAGCATCACGTCGTACCTGCCGAAACCGCTCTCCCTGTTGGAATTGACTACATATTGCCCGCGCAGATCCACCAGCAGCCCCAGGACGAAGCCATGGTAGAACCGCTCCGGCTCATTCGCTTCGGATGGCCTGTTCCCGCTGTCAAAGAAGCTGAAAGTATCCAGGGCAACCCGGTTCATGTAAAGGTTCATCTCGCGGAGGTCGCCTTTCAGCAGGGCTTTCACGAACCCATTGTAGGCGGGGGTGTATTCCTTAAACCACTCGTCGACCATCCCTTCGAACATGGATTGGACTTCCCTGTTCGTCAGGGCCAGGTCATATTCCGGCCTTCCCCTTTCCATATCAAAGACGACCGAATCCACGCGCAGATAGCCGCTGGCAAGGAGCAGGCTCCAGACGGCGCTGCCCTTATAATCCAATTGATTGAAGACAATCTGCTCGTCCAATGCCGTATGATAGGCATCTCCCTTCAGAAGGCTCTCCATCACCATCTTCACCTCCGGGCCGCTCCCGCGGATCAGCTTCCCTGCCAGGCTGTTGGAGCTGGTGTTCGCCCAGTAGGCATCCAGCCTGCCCTTGTCCAGGAAGTTCAGGATGGACCAGGGATTGTAGATGCCCCGCTTGTCCCCAAAGGCAAAGCCATCATACCAGCTCTTCACGTCCTGCTTCTTCCCGCCCAAGCCATATTCCTCCAATGCGGCGAATACCTCTTCCTCCGTAAAGCCAAAGGAATCTGTATATTTATTGGACGTGGCAGTCACTACCTCCAGATTGTTCAGATCCGAGAACAGCGATTCCTTGCTGATTCGCGTAATCCCGGTCAGGATTGCCCTCTCCAGGTAAGGGTTCGTCTTGAATGCGGCATTGAACACTCCTTTCATGAAGTCTGACAGCTCTGTCCAATAGCCGTTCAGATAGGCCTCCTGCATAGGAGTATCATACTCGTCCAGCAGGATGATGACTTTCTTCCCATAGTAGCGCGACAGGTAATTGGATAAGGCATTCAAGGAATCTGTGGCCATATAGTCTTCCATATCCACCGATATCTCCCGCCATGTGCCCTTCTCGTCCTGGTTCAGACAGCCGCTGTCGGCCAGGAAGGCATATTTATTATACAGATTTTTGATAATCAGGCATATCTTCTTCCTCGCGTTGATGAAGTCCGTCTCCTTCACCTTGGCAAAGGACAGGCTGATGACGGGATAGGTCCCCTGCAGCTGCCTGTACTTATAATCCTCTTCCGTAGGCTTCTCCCCTCCAGGGGAACCATCCTTGCCAGTCTTAGACTGCCAGATGGAGAACCTTTCGAAAAGTTCCCCGCCGCCTGAATGTTCCACAGAGAAAAAATGCTCCACCATGCTCATGTTAAGGGTCTTGCCGAAACGTCTTGGCCGGGTAATCAGGGTGACTATGTCATTGTTCTCCCACCACTCCTTTATAAATTGAGTCTTGTCGATGTAGAAACAACCTGACCGAATCAACTGCCCGAAGTCCTGATGTCCGATACCTACCGTCCTTGCCATGGCGACACCCTCCTGGAAAATATTTGCCCTGTCTGCGCTGCCCTGCAGGGAGCTACCGCAGAACCTATAAGACTTGATTCTATGGTTCTATTCTAAGGGATTCTTTGGAAAAGTCAATGGAGAGTTCGCGTTACCAGCACTCGCAATCAAATGTGCCAGCGGCATCAACAGCCAGTACCTCTGAATTCCTTTCGAGGAACGAACCTGGTATCTGTCAAATGCCAGTTTGTCCTTAGACTGACGGAAGACGGCCACCTTTCCGTATATCTGTCCAGAATCTCCTGGGTGCCCAGAGAGGCATCCGTGCTGATAAAAGCCCGCAGGGCCCCTGGAGCATGGAACGCATCCTTTGGATAGCTGATCAGTACTGCTGCATCATCAATGCCATTGAAGCTTCCTTCATACCGATAGACATAATAGCTCTGATTGCCAATGGTCACGAGGCTGACATCGGCATCCGCCTTCCATATATGAATCGCAAGTTTGCTGACCTCCTGCACAATCTTCACTTCGAATCTGGACTTGTCGTACATGACGATGGTGTAATTAAGGACTAGGCATTTCACACTCCATATCCGCCGCCTCGCCCTGTTCCCGGGCAAGGCAGCCAAATCATCACGTCAGTCCCTGCAAACGGCTTATGGCACCTGACGTAGATATCGAATAGTTCGCCTAACTGGCATGTAAGGCGAACTTTTTATCAAAAAACAAATCAAATACCCCGCTGCAAGCAACGGGGTATCAAGCTTGCAACGCTGCAGAGCAGCGGGGTATTTGACCCTCGCGGCATTCGCCAACTGGCCGTGCAAGCACGGCCGCTTGGCTCATTGCTCGCGGGAATAACATCCGCACACGCAATCCACAAATCACCAACCCCCTGGGATGCCTGGCCTCCATCCCTGCGCCTCAGTGCCCGGTATCCACATACACGATGCTGGAGTCCCCTTTCCCGGCCTGCTCCAGGACCGCGGCCATCAGTTTCTGGAAGGAGCCGTAGGAAGAAGTGGCCCCGGTGAGGGCGTCGATCTCCCCTTCCCCCTGCTTCTCCAGAAGCTGCCCGGCGTAAAAGCGGGTGTACTGGTTCGGGTAGGTGCCCGTCACGTCCAGCATGGACTGCATGTAGGCAGTGTCCCAGCTCTTGATGAATCCGCTGGCGTTCTCCGCATTGTACTCCACGGAGACGATGCTCCCGTCCTTCACCATGATGGTGATATATTCCCTCCAGCCATGGCTGTACTCGGCGGCCTGGGCGGTGTAGTAGCCGTCCTGGAGCCCTGCCTGGCCGCTGCCGCAGGCTGTCAGGAATCCCGTCACCAACAGGGCCAATACGATGCTTGCTATCCTTTTCATCTGCCCCTTCCCTCCTTCACCACAAATCTCTTCACCTGGTCCTGAAGGGCCTCCGCCTCTCTTGCCAGGCCGGAGCTGGACTGCTCCGTTCCGGCGGCATTCTGCAGGTTTCTCTCCGCAATGGCCGAAATCGTCCCGATCCGCTCCTCCATGATCACCAGAGCGCTCTCCTGTCCCCGGACCGCCGTCACCAGTTCGTCGGTGATTCCGCTGATCTGCTCGGAGACGGCCGATATCTCCCGGAAAGAGCTGGCGGCGGCTCCGGTGAGCTTCACGCCGCTCTCGATGATGGTCTTGGTGCTGCCCACCATCTGCGCCGCGCTTTTGGCGGACTCGCTGCTCTTGGAGGCAAGCTGCCTGACTTCCTCCGCCACCACGGCGAAACCCTTGCCCGCGCTTCCGGCCCGGGCCGCCTCCACGGACGCATTCAGCGCCAGGATGCCTGTCTGGAACGCGATGTCTTCGATGTCCTCCGCAATCTTGGTGATCTTCTGGGCATTGACGCTGATATCGTCCATGGCCTGGGAGAGATCGTCCATGCGCATGTTCGCCTCCCGGATGCACTGGGAGATTTCTTCCGTCTTCACCCTGGTCTGGCTGCTGCTCTTCGTGACGCTGGCCAGGCTCTCTTTCACATGGGACACCTCGTCCACCAGTTCCTCCGTGGACCGGGTCTGCTCCATGGAGGCCTGATGGAGCTGGCCGGACTGGCCGTTGAGCTCCTCTGCCATCCCTGCCAGCCGGTCGGCGGCAGAGCGGAAGCCCAGAATGGTTTCGTTCATGGAGCGGAGGATGGTGCCGAGGCTCCCCCGGATCTGCACGAAGTCTCCTCTGTAGTCCATTTGGGGCTCCACCTGCAGATTCCCCTCCGCCACCTGGGTCAGTACCTGCTGGATATCCGATATGTAGCGGTTGACGCTCTCCACGGTATCCCCCAATGTCCGGGTCAGCAGCTCCAGTTCGTCCCTGGTCCGGATCCGGGCCACCTCCGTATGGAGGTCGCCGTCAGACAAAGCCACCATCCGGTCCGTCACCTTCTTCACCGGGCGGGAGATGGACCTGGCCAGGCGCAGCACTGCCAGTATGGAGAACAGCAGTACCACAAATGTGGCCGACACCGCCACCAGAATGGCGCCGTTGATGTAGGAGCCGTAGTCCGCCTTCGGCACCTGAATCACCAGGGACCACTGTGTCCCCCGGATGGGGGAAAAGGCGGCCAGCATGATCCCGCCCTCCACGGAGAACTCCGTGGCGCCGGTCTCGTCGGTGACCACCCGATCCGCAACCTCCCGGTCCCCTCCGCACAGACCCTCCATGGTCTCTCCCTCCAGAACCAGCGTCTGGTCCGGATGGCCGGTGATGGCGCCCCCATGGTTCACCATGTAAGCGATGCCGTGCCTGCCCAGGTTGATGCTGCTGATGACATCATTCAGGGTGTCGTATTTATAGACGCCCACCACATACAGGGTGGTCTCCCCCTCCTCCTTCACCGGCATGCCCATGGTGATGCCCAGTCCCTCCTGGAATTTTGTAGACGAATCCGTAGTCATATTGTCGGTCTCCTGCAGCAGGGAGAAGAATTCGCCGTCCAGGCGCTGCGGCGCGGTGTCGGTCCCCTGTACCAGCTGCCCCTCCAGATCATAGAGGCCGATGGCATACAGCTCATAAATCTTGGCCGCCTCCATGAGCAGCTGCTCCCGGTCTGCCCGGAGCGCCTCCTCTCCCCCTGCCCCGCCGCCGGCTTCCCCCGCCATCCGGGGATCTCCGGCTATGTTCATCATCCGGTCCGCCAGCATGTGGATATTGGCCTCCACTGTCTTGGCCGACTGGCGGGCCATGGGCTGCAGGCTGTCCAGCAGAATGTTGTTGGCCAAAGACTGCATGGCCGCCCACATGATTCCGCAGCATACCAGCACCAGCACGAAAATGTTCAGCAGGGTGTTCCTCAATATCCTGCCGTTCAGGCTTCTTTTCATCTCCCGGCCACGGGAGTCCGCTTTGTTCCCGCTCACTTTCCTCTCACTCCTTTTTGTTTTGCTCTTGAGACATAGGAAAAGCCCTCCAGCCATGCCGCGGGATGCCGATGCATCCTCCTGGAAAAAACTGGGAGACTTCCGTTTTAGTATACCATGGCCGGCCCGAAAAAGGAAGCCCCTTTTTGCTCCCTCCTGCCCCCCTCCCTGCCCCCGGGCCGTCCGGCATGTCCTGGCAGGAATATATTTTCAATATATTTTCAGGACAGAAAAAAACGAAAATACAGTTGAAAAATATGGCAAAAGATTATATAATAAAGAAAAGCAGATGCAAGAGGAAGGTTATGTGCTTTCATTATGATGTAAAATCTGACAAAAAGGAGGTTCCGTTATGAGCAGCATGACTGTAACAAATGGAATTTATAATTCATATTCCCATCTCTCCAGCGGCAAGAGGATCAATACCGCCGCGGACGATGCGGCAGGGCTTGCCATTGGCAAGAAGATGCAGGCCCAGGAGACAGGGCTCAATGTAGGCGCGCAGAACGCGCAAGAGGGCATGGGTGCCCTGAACGTGGCCGACGGCGCTCTGGGCGGCGTGATGGATTATCTGCAGAGGATCCGGGATCTGGCCCTGCGCTCCATGAACGGCCTTTCTTCCGCTTCGGACAAGAAGTATTACCAGAACGAAATCAATCAACTGAAGGAAGGCATCCAGTCCATGTCCAAGACCACTTCGCTGAACGAGCAGAAGCTCCTGGACGGCAGCATGGCCGACATGCACATCGCCACCAATCCGGACGGCAGCGGCATGCGCATCGGCATGGCGAACTCCACCCTGGAGGCCCTGGGCATCGCCGATTTCGATGTGACCAAGAAGTTCAATCTGGACGATATCGATGCCGCGATCAGCAAAGTAGCCGATCAGCGCAGCAACCTGGGCGCATCCACCAACCGTCTGGAGCATGCCTATAATTACAACACAGGCGCAAGCCTGGAGCAGCTCAGCTCCAGGAGCCGTATCGAGGATTTGGATATGCCAAAGGCGATTTCCGAGAAGAAGAAGGAAGACCTGCTCAGCGAGTACAGGAACTTGATGCTGAAGAAGCAGATGAACCAGGATTCCATGATGCTGAAGCTGTTCCAGTAGGATGGGGCGCACCGTCCCCGGCGGACTGGTTTAATTGAACTGAAGACACACCGGACTTATGATTGCAGTCATGGGTCCGGCTTTTTTACACGCTTCCAGCCATGAAGCTTGCAGGCTTTCCCGTAGGCCCTGTAGATGGCAGATGAACAGGAGGTATCCCTCAATATGAAGAGAGCTTTTACGAATCTGATGCTCCTGGACGGCAGCGAGCACATGACCCCAAGACGGGGCCAGGCGGTGCTGGTGGATGACGACAGGATTGCCGCAGTGCTGCCGGAACAGGACTGCAGCCTGGAGGGCTTCGAGGTAATCGACCTGGGCGGCCAGTACCTGATGCCGGGGCTGATCAATCTGCACGTCCACATCCCGGCGGGCGGAAAGCCCAGCAAGAAGCCCATGGACGCGAAAAAGAGCGTGAAGCTGGCCACATCCAACGCCCTGACCCGCAAATACATAGAATATATGTACAAGTCCTACTGCCGCACAGAGCTTCTCAGCGGCGTCACCACCTTCCGCTCCGTGGGCGGGATAGAGAATTACGACACATGGATCCGGGACAGGATTGCCGCGGGAAAGGCTGTGGGCCCCCGCATCCTGGCGGGCAACATGGCGGTGTCCGTGCCCGGGGGCCATATGGCAGGGTCTCTGGCCTATGAGGCCACCACCCCGGCGGAGGCCGCGGCGTATGTCCGGAAAATCGCCGCGGACAAGCCTGACCTGATAAAGCTCATGGTCACAGGCGGCGTGCTGGATGCCACGGTAAAGGGGGAGCCGGGCGTCCTGAAGATGGAGCCCGCTCTGGTGAAGAGCGCCTGCGACGAGGCCCACAGGCTGGGGTTCCAGGTGGCCGCCCATGTGGAGAGCCCCCAGGGGATGCGGGTGGCCCTGGAGAACGGCGTGGACACCATCGAGCACGGCGCGAAGCCGGACGCGGAGATCATACGCCTGTTCCGGGAGACGGGCGCGGTCCATGTGGCCACCCTCTCCCCTGCGCTGCCCTACGCCCTCTTCGACCCGGAGGTCAGCCATGTGTCGGAAACGGAACGCTTCAACGGGGAGGTGGTCTTCCGGGGCATCGTGGACTGCGCCAAGCAGTGCCTGGCAAACGACATCCCCGTAGGCCTGGGCACCGATACCGGATGCCCCTATGTGACCCACTACGATATGTGGCGGGAGCTGCAGTATTTCCATAAATGCTGCGGGGTGCCCAACTCCTTCGCCCTGTATACGGCCACGAAGCGCAATGCCGAGCTTGCCGGCATCGGGGACGTGACGGGTAGCATCCAGGCCGGCAGATGCGCCGACTTCATCGTGTGCGCCAGGAACCCTCTGGAAGACCTGACTGTCTTAAGGAATCTCAGCATGGTGGTGGCCAGGGGAACGGTCATCCGGGACCCTAAAATAAAAAAGATGCCCCAGGTGGAGGCGGAGCTGGATAAATTCATGTAGCCCCGGACGCCAGGGGGTCTGAGCGAAAAGAGCCATGCCAAAACAGGGAATGTCCACCGGACATTCCCTGTTTCTGTACAATCCCCGCCCTTCCCTTCGCGGCCCCTACTGGTCCACGCTGTAATTGGGCGCTTCCTTCGTGATATGGATGTCGTGAGGATGGCTCTCCTTCAGGGAAGCCGCGGATATCTTCACGAACCTGCCGCTCTCCTGGAGCTCCTCGATGCTGTGGGCCCCGCAGTAGCCCATGCCGGAGCGCAGGCCTCCCAGCAGCTGGAACACGGTGTCCTCCACCGCCCCCTTGTAGGCCACCCGGCCCTCCACGCCTTCGGGCACCAGCTTCTTGGCGTTCTCCTGGAAATATCTGTCCTTGCTGCCGTTCTCCATGGCCGCGATGGAGCCCATGCCGCGGTAGACCTTGTACTTCCTGCCCTGGAACAGCTCGTAGTCCCCGGGGCTCTCCTCGCAGCCCGCGAACATGCTGCCCATCATGCACACGCTTCCGCCTGCGGCGATGGCCTTGGTGATGTCCCCGGAATACTTGATGCCGCCGTCCGCGATGATGGGCACGCCGTACTGCCTGGCCACCTCATAGCAGTTCATGATGGCCGTGATCTGGGGCACGCCGATTCCGGCCACTACCCTGGTCGTACAGATGGAGCCCGGGCCGATGCCCACCTTGACGGCATCCGCTCCGCTCTCGATCAGGTCCTTCGCCCCCTCCGCCGTGGCCACGTTCCCGGCGATGACCTGAAGCTCGGGATATTTCTCCTTGATCATCTTCAGGCAGTTCAGCACATTGGCGGAATGTCCGTGGGCGCTGTCCAGCACGATCACGTCCACCTTGGCGTCCACCAGAGCGGCCACACGCTCCAGCACATTGGCGGTGATGCCTACGCCTGCGCCGCACAGGAGCCTTCCCTGGGCGTCCTTTGCCGCCAGGGGGTATTTTATGGCTTTCTCGATGTCTTTGATGGTGATGAGGCCTTTCAGATTGAAGTCCTTGTCCACGATGGGAAGCTTCTCCTTCCTGGCCTTCGCCAGGATCTGCTTCGCCTCCTCCAGCGTGATGTCCTCATGGGCGGTGATCAGCCCCTCGCTGGTCATGGATTCCTTGATTTTCTTCGTGAAGTCTGTCTCGAATTTCAGGTCGCGGTTGGTGATGATGCCCACCAGCTTGCGCCCCTCTGTGACGGGTACGCCGGAGATGCGGAATTTTGCCATGAGTGCGTCGGCATCCCCCAGCGTATGTTCGGGAGTCAGGGAAAACGGATCCGTGATGACGCCGTTCTCAGAACGCTTTACCTTGTCCACCTCCTCGGCCTGGGCCTCGATGGACATGTTCTTGTGGATGATGCCTATGCCGCCCTGCCTTGCCATGGCGATGGCCATGCGGTGCTCGGTCACCGTGTCCATCCCCGCGCTCATCATGGGGATGTTCAGCCTGATCTTCTTCGTCAGCCATGTGTCCAGCTCCACCTGGTTCGGCACCACCTGCGAATACGCAGGCACCAGCAGCACGTCGTCAAAGGTTATGCCCTCTCCGATAATCTGTCCCATACTCTCCTCCTGTTCACGTTTGCGCAAAAGCCCCATGCCGATACGCCCTCTGAGAATGCCGGGCGCGTTCCCGTCCTTGCTTCCCCCGGGGCCGGCATGGGCTCATGCCATCTCCAGTACCCTACAGTTATGATTTTCATGAGTTTACCAAAATTTTACATTTCTGTCAATAAGCTCAATCCGAAAAAACCTTTCTGGGGGCCACATTTTTCATCAGCTTGATCAGCTCCTCGGAAGGGCTCAGCACAATCTTCTCGCCGCCCTCGTAGAACATCAGGTAGCGCTTGTCCGGCTGCAGCTCCTCCCCGATGCTGTAGTCCTTCTGCTTGTTCACGTTGCGGTTCCTGAAATTGTCCAGGTGGTAGCTCTTGATGGGCGCCAGGATCTCGATCCTGTCCAGCTGGTACGTGGCCACCCTCTTGCGCCTGGTCTTGTTCATGATCTTGTCCACCACCAGCTCCTTGTCCAGGTAGAGGTACTCGTATTCCAGGTCTGTGAACATCTTCACGAAATAGGCCCCCACCCCGAACAGGATCGCGCCGATGAAGGCGAACAGCATCAGGGGCGGCAGCACGAATATGGTCAGCACACAGAGCACTGACAGCGCGGTCAGCAGGAACCCGCCTATCTTGCCCAATACGGAGGGCTTCGCCTTTACCAAACATTCCACATAAGCGTCACTCATTTTACATCGTCCTTCCTTTGTCTTCATTTTCTGGTGCCAGTTCCTATTTATCATAATAAACTATCTTCCGCTAACTTGCAAGACAGTTTCACGGCAGTTTTTCATCCCGATGCTTTTTTATCCTTTTTTTAGAATCTTGTAACAATAGATGCATTGACAATCCCGCCTGGAAAGTATTATGATTTGAAGGGTATACTGTAGACCGCCAGGATTTACAGTGGTGTCCCCGGGAAAGTACCTGGCTGGCGGTCTGCAGTCGGGTCGCACTGCAAATTTAACCGGTGCGCAGTATAAAATACAGGCGGCAAGATGATGCCTACACACAGGAAAGGTGGACAAGCCATGCCGGTAATGGATGAATTCAGAGAAGAACGGGAAGCGCTGAAGCACGGTACCCCGAAACAGAAGTTCCGATATTTCCTCGACTACTATAAATGGCATGTGGTGGCAGCGGTGGCGATCATCGTCTTCGCCGCCTCCATGATCTACAATATGGCGACCAGGAAGGAGATGGCTTTCTCCGTCTCCCTGGTCAATGCCTTCGACATCGGCACCGGGGAGGAGCAGCTGGCCTCCTTCGCCGAATACGCGGGCATCGACACAGAGGAGTTCGATGTCATGGCCGATTCCAGCATGCAGATAGATTACACCTCCACGGACCAGAACACCGCTGCCTCCCTCCAGAAGCTGATGGTGCTGGTGGCGGCGGGGGAGATCGATGCCCTCCTGTCGGACGAGGCCGTCATAGAGCAGTACGCCTACAGCGAAACCTTCTACGACCTCAGGGATGTGCTCACAGCCCAGCAGCTGGAGGCATATGAGCCCTATTTCTTCTACATGGATCAGGCCGTGGCGGAGGCTATCAGCGAAGCCCAGATGGATCCGGATTATGACTCCAATGCCATGCCGGAGCGCCCGGATCCCAGAAAGCCGGAAGCCATGGAGCAGCCCGTTCCCGTGGGCATCTGCCTGGGAGAGGCAAAGGCCCTGAATGAGACCTATATCTTCCTGGGCGGGGAGGGCATCCTGGCAGTGCCCGCCACCAGCCCCCATCTGGAGACAGTGTCCCAGTATGTGGACTTCCTCCTACAATAGCCCTTAGACAATAGCCCTTTGACAATAGAATCCTCCCTTGGATTCTATTGTAGCCCTTAGATTCTATTGTAGCCCTTTGACAATAGCCCTTCGGCCATGCGGCCACCCCCCGAAGACAGATCAGGACAGCCTAAAAGCTGTCCTTTTTCCGTTTATCCTCACAGCATCTCCCGCAACAGCCTGTCCACAGTGACAGGATCCGCCTTGCCCTTCATGGCCTTCATGGTCTGGCCCACCAGGAAGCCTATGGCCCTGTCCTTGCCGCCCCGGTAGTCCTCCACGGACTTGGGGTTGGCCGCGATGACCTCCTCCACCACCCTGCGCAGCGCATCCGTGTCGCTGACCATCTTCAGCCCCTTCTCCTCCACATACGCCTCCGGATCCATGTCCTGTTCGAACATCAGCTCAAAGACCTCTTTGGCCACGGTGGAGTTGACGGCCTTGCTCTCGGCCAGGGCGATGAGCTTCGCCAGGTGCTCCGGGGAGAAGCGGATGTCCTCCGGATCCAGCCCCCTCTCCTTCAGCAGCCGGATGGTCTCCCCCATGAGCCAGTTGGACACCTTCTTGGGCTGGGCCCCCAAGGCCACGGTGGCCTCGAAGATATCTGCCATAGATTTGGAACCGGTGATGATTTCAATATCGTAGTCAGGGATATGGTACTCAGACCTGTACCGTTCCATCTTTTCCGTGCGGAATTCCGGCTGTCTGGCGCGGATTTCCTCCAAAAACGCATCATCGATGCTCACGGGCACCAGGTCGGGATCCGGGAAGTAGCGGTAGTCCTGGGCGTCCTCCTTGGAGCGCATGGCGTAGGATGTACCTTTCAAATCGTCCCAGCGCCTGGTCTCCTGCACCACGGCTTTCCCGGATTCCAGCAGATCTATCTGGCGTTCCCGCTCCCCCTCGATGGCCCTGGAGATGGCGTGGAAGGAGTTCAGGTTCTTCATCTCGGTGCGGGTGCCGTAATGGGCTGAACCCAGCTCCCGGACGGACAGGTTCACATCCGCCCGCATGGAGCCCTCCTGGAGCTTGCAGTCGCTGGCTCCCAGGTATTGGATGATGAGGCGCAGCTTTTCCAGGTAGGAGATGACCTCTTCCGCGCTCCTCATGTCCGGCTCGGACACGATTTCAATCAGGGGAACGCCGGAGCGGTTGTAGTCCACCAAAGTGCAGTCCTCCCACTCGTCATGAATCAGCTTCCCGGCGTCCTCCTCCATGTGGATCTCATGGATGCCTATGCGCTTCTTCCCGGGCGTAGAGGCTTTTTCGCCCTCCAATCCCTCCTCCAAGTCTATCTCCACATAGCCGTCCCGGCAGATGGGGAGATAGAGCTGGGAAATCTGGTAGTTCTGGGGGTTGTCGGGGTAAAAGTAGTTCTTCCTGTCGAACTTGCAGTATCTTGTAATCCGGCAGTTGGTGGCCAGCCCCACCGCCACCGCGTGCTCCAGCACCTTCCTGTTCAGCACGGGCAGGGAGCCCGGCATGCCCGTGCACACCGGGCAGGTGTGGGAATTGGGCTTGCCGCCGAAGGCCGTGGAGCATCCGCAGAAAATCTTGGTCTTGGTGGCAAGCTCCACATGTACCTCCAGACCGATGACAGTTTCGTAATCTTTCGCCATTGCCGTCCCTCCTTCTTCCGGTTCAGCAGCCGTCCGTCTGGCGCCTCACCCCTGTCCGTCCTTTCTGAACTGCTCATAGCTGTACGCCGCCCGCAGTATCTTCTTCTCCTGGAAGCAGTCGCCGATCAGCTGCAGGCCGATCGGCAGGCCATTCCCATCCTCGCCGCAGGGGACGCTGATGGCGGGCAGCCCCGCCAGGTTCACGGATACGGTGTAGATATCCCCCAGGTACATCTTCAACGGGTCGTCCAGGCTCTCACCCAGTCTGGGCGCGGTGGTGGGCGCTACAGGCCCCAGGATGCAGTCATATCGGGCGTAGGCTCTGTCGAAGGCCTTTTTTATCATAGCCTTCACCCGCAGGGCTTTCAGGTAATAGGCATCATAATAGCCGGCGCTTAATACAAAGCTGCCCAGCATGATGCGGCGCTTCACCTCCGGGCCGAAGCCTTCGGAACGGGTCTGCTTGTACATCCGGTGCAGCTCCTGCGCATCGTTGGCCCGGTAGCCGTACTTGATGCCGTCGAAGCGCTCCAGGTTGGAGCTGGCCTCCGCCGCGGCGATGGTGTAATAGGCGGGGATGGCGTATTCCACCAGGCTTAAGTCGAACTCCTCCACCAGAGCGCCCTTCCCGCGAAGAAGCTCCGCCGCCGCCATGACGCTGTGCCGCACATCCTCCGAAAGCCCGGGGCCGAAATAGTCCCTGGGGATGCCGATCCGCATGCCCGCC
Source organism: uncultured Acetatifactor sp. (assembly GCF_948601915.1). Classification (NCBI taxonomy): domain Bacteria; kingdom Bacillati; phylum Bacillota; class Clostridia; order Lachnospirales; family Lachnospiraceae; genus Acetatifactor; species uncultured Acetatifactor sp. The sequence continues at coordinate 20,770 of NZ_CAPDXS010000011.1, forward strand.
ACATCCTTTTTCAGGGCGGAGGTGAAGTCGGTGTCCTTTCTATAGAGATAGGTGGAGTCCCTTCTGTCCGGCACGATGCCTTCGGGGCTCCCTCCGCCCTCCCCGGACATATCCCGGGAAGCGGCTTCCCCTTGCGCCGCGCGCGGTTCCGCCCTGGCAAGTATCTCCAGCGCGGCAGCGCAGTCCTCCACCGTCCGGCCCAGTGGCCCTATCTGATCCAGGGAGGAGCCGTAGGCCACCAGGCCAAAACGGGACACGGTGCCGTAGGTGGGCTTCATGCCCACCACGCCGCAGTGGGAGGCGGGCTGCCTGATGGAGCCGCCTGTGTCGGAGCCCAGTGCGAAGAAGCACTCTCCCGCCGCCACCGCCGCCGCGGAACCGCCGGAGGAGCCTCCGGGCACATGCTCCGTATTCCGTGGGTTGCGTGTGGCGCCGTAGGCCGAGGTCTCCGTGGTGGAGCCCATGGCGAATTCGTCCATGTTGGTCTTGCCGATGACCACCGCCCCGGCCCGCTCCAGGTTCCGGAGCGCCTCCGCCGTATAGGTGGGGACGAAATTCCCCAGCATCCGGGAGGCGCAGGTGGTCCGCATCCCCGCCGTGCACAGATTGTCCTTGACGGCCACGGGGACTCCCGCCAGAGGGCCTGTCAGCTCTCCCGCCTGGATGCGCCTCTGGACTTCCCCGGCCCGCTCCAGGGCCTTTTCCTTATCGATCGTAATGTAGCAGTGCAGCGCGTCCTCCTTCTCCTCTATCCGGCAAAGGACCGCCTCCATGGCCTCCGGGGCCGTGGCTCTTCCCGCCCGGATGGCGGCTCCCAGCTCCACTGCTGAAAGAGATAAAAGTTCCATATTCCACCTCGCTTTCCCGGTTTTCCGTCAATGGGACATGACATTGGGCACCGCGAACATGTCGCCCTTCCTGGCGGGGGCATTGCGCAGCATGTCTTTGCTGCCGTCGCCTCCTGTGACCTCGTCCTCCCGGAACACGTTCTCCACCGGGAAGGCATGGGACATGGGCTCCACCCCTGTGGTGTCCAGTTCGTTGAGCTTGTCGATATAGTCCAGCATCCTGCCCATGTCCTTCCTGGCCTGTTCCCGCTCCTCCTTCGAGAGCGAGAGCTTCGCCAGGATCCCCACGTATTCTATCGTCTCATCGCTGATGATATTCGCCATAAAACTTCCCTTTCTGAACAATATCCTCTCGGAATCTCCAGGCCACATATCACGCGGCTTTCTGGAGCTCCTTTGAAGCGGTTCCCCCACTTTTCCAGGTGCCTCCCTGCCCCAATGCCTGATTCTGCTTTCCGAAATTCCGAGAGCCTATAACAATCCGGTGCAAGTCCGGAAGAATGCCCTCGGGCATTCTTCCGTGTGTAACATAGAACTTCTTAGCGGATGTATTTTATCCGCTTAGAAGTTCTTTACACACTAGGCCCTGACCTTGATATGCGCTTCCCTCAGCTGCTGCTCGGTGACCTCCCCGGGGGCGCCGCTCATCAAATCCTGGGCGGAGCCGCTCATGGGGAAGGCGATCACCTCCCGGAGGTTCTCCTCTCCCCGCAGCAGCATCAGCATCCGGTCGATGCCCGGCGCCATGCCCGCGTGGGGCGGCGCGCCGAACTGGAAGGCCCGGTACAGGGCCCCGAACTTCCGCTTCAGGGTCTTCTCGTCATACCCCGCTATCTGGAAGGCCTTCACCATCAGGTTCCTGTCGTGGTTGCGCACGGCCCCGGAGGAGAGCTCCACGCCGTTGCAGACGATGTCGTACTGATAGGCCAGCACCTCCAGCGGGTCCTTGGTCTCCAGGGCCTCCAGCCCGCCCTGGGGCATGGAGAAGGGGTTGTGGGTGAAGCCGATCTCTCTCGTCTCCGGATCCATCTCGTACATGGGGAAATCGTTCACATAGCAGAACCGGAAGGCATTTTCTTCCGTGAGCCCCAGCTTCTCCCCCAGCTCCAGGCGGATCTTCCCGGCATAGTAGTTGGCCCGCTCCTCCTTGTCCGCTATGAAGAAGATGGTGTCCCCGGCCCCGAGCCCCGCCGTCTGCCGCAGCATGTCTTTACGCTCTGCCGGTATGAACTTATCGATAGGCCCCTTATAGGAGAGGTCCTCCGCCACCTCCAGATAGCCCAGCCCCGCCATGCCTAAGGAGACTGCGAACTGCAGGAGCTTTTCGTGGAAGCCCTTGCTCATGTCGGCGTGCACCCTGATGGCCCGCACCGTCCTGCCCAGGAAGGGCTTGAAGGTGCATTCCTGGAAAAAGTCGGTGACGTCCAGAATCCGCAGGGGGTTGCGCAGATCCGGTTTGTCCGTGCCGAACTCCACCATGGCCTGCCTGTAGCCGATCACAGGGTAGGGGGCCGGGGTCACCGCCGCGCCCTCCGGGGCGAATCTCTCAAAGACGGCCGAGAGCACTTCCTCCCCGGCCCGGAACACGTCCTCCTGGGTGGCGAAGCTCATCTCGAAGTCCAACTGGTAGAACTCTCCGGGGGAGCGGTCCGCCCGGGCATCCTCGTCCCGGAAGCAGGGGGCTATCTGGAAATATTTGTCGATGCCCGACACCATCAGCAGCTGCTTGTACTGCTGGGGCGCCTGGGGCAGGGCGTAGAACTTCCCCTTGAATTTCCGGGAGGGGACGATATAGTCCCTGGCCCCCTCCGGCGAGGAGGCGCAGAGGATGGGGGTCTGTATCTCCACAAAGCCCATCTGCGTCATCTTCTGTCTCAGGAAAGCGATTACTTCCGAACGGAATAAAATGTTATCCCGGACTTTCGCGTTGCGCAGGTCAAGATAACGGTAGGTCAGCCGCACTTCCTCCCTGGTCTCCCTGGAGGTCATGACCTCAAAGGGGAGCTGGCGGTAGACCTTGCCCAGCACCGTGATCTCCCTTGCCTCCAGCTCGATAGTGCCGGTGGGAAGCTTGGGGTTGTAGGTGTCCTGGTCCCGCTTCTCCACGGGCCCCAGGATGCTGACGCAGGTCTCCTTGATCAGGCCCTTCAGAAGGCCCGGCCTGCGAATCACCACCTGGAGCACGCCGTACATGTCCCGCAGATCGATGAAGGACACGCCGCCGTGGTCGCGGATGTTCTCGATCCATCCGGCTACCCGGATCTCCTGTCCGATGTGCCGCTCTCCTATCTCCCCCACCGTAATGTCTCTGTAACAGTTCCTGTCTGTCATAATGGCTCCTTTCCCTGACTCTCCGGACGCCTCTTTGGGCGTCTCGTGGGCTGCCCGGGGCCCCTCCCCGTCTCCGACCGATTCCCGAGCCGCTTTCCCCTGCCCGGCTCTCCCGGACCGCGGCATCCTGCTTTTGCCCCATGGTCCGTTTTCGGGACGAAAAAAAGCCCCGGACACAGTTTCCTGCATCCGGGACGAATAATCCGTGTACGATCGATTATCCGCGGTACCACCCGCTTTGAACAGCCGCGCCTTCCATCAAAGGCGTACCCGGCCATTCCACTCTTACACTTAACGCGTGCGACAACGTGCTGCCCTAGCGTAGGGAAATCAACGCCCTGACGTTCAGACAGCCTGCTCCGGAGTGTTCCCTGTAACGGTTCCCGCCGGCAGCGCTTTCAGTCGGTGACGCCGCCTTCCTGTTGCCTTTCCCGAAAAGAGTCTCCTTCATGGCATTTTTTGATATGACGTTATGCTACCACACTTTCCTGCGGTTGGCAAGCTTTTTTTATAAGGCTTTTATCCGCTCCCTATATCTCGCCTTCGAAGACGGTTACGGCAGGCCCTGTCATGTAGACCAGGTCCGCCTCCCTGTCCCATTCGATGAACAGCTCGCCTCCCAGCAGCCTGACCGTTACGGCACTGTCCGTCAGGTCATTCAACACCCCTGCTACGGCCACGGCGCAGCACCCTGTGCCGCAGGCGAAGGTCTCCCCGCTGCCCCGCTCCCAGACCCGCATGAAGCAGTTCCTTCTGTCTATGATTTCCACGAATTCCGTGTTGATCCGCTTGGGGAACCTCCTGTGGTTCTCGAACAGCGGGCCCACCTGTTCCAGGGCCATCCCCGCCACATCCCGGGCGAAGACCACCGCGTGGGGGTTTCCCATGGACACGCAGGTCATACGGTATTCCCTGCCATCCACATAGATAGGCTCGTCCACCGCCCTGTCCCCGGCAGCCTCCACGGGAATCAGGGCCGGTTCCAGGATGGGGCTGCCCATGTTGACCCGCACCCTTGACACCTCTCCCCTGCCGCCATGGCCGCCGTTTTCCTCCACGGCCAAATCCAGATATTTCACTTTTCCCGCGCTGACCACGCTGATTTGCCTTCTGTCTGTCAGCCCCTTGTCATAGACGAACTTCCCCACGCAGCGGATGCCGTTTCCGCACATCTCCGACCGGGAGCCGTCCGCATTGTACATCTCCATCTCGAAATCCGCCTCCGCAGCCGGATTGATGAAAATCAGCCCGTCGCTCCCGATGCCGAAATGCCTGTCGCTGAGCCGCCTCGCCAGCTCCGGCTTCTCCAGGGACGGAATCTTCTCCTCAAATCCGTTTATATATATGTAGTCATTCCCGCAGCCCTGCATCTTCGTGAATTTCATGTATTTTTGTCTCCTTTCCCTCCGCGGCCAAACGCCTCCGATCCGCGCCCTTTTTCCAAACACAGTCAAAAAGGGCATTCCTCCTACCCCGAGAACACCCTTGACCCATGTTCTATCATAGCAACCAATCTTCCGCTTGTCAATGATTTTTCATATCAGTCCCCTCACGGCGCATAATCCCCCGTTTTCCGGCATATCTATTATAAAGAAAATCTGACAAGATAAAATGCAAGGGGAAATAGGGATGAGTGCTAAAACAAAAATCGTCGTACTTCACATGAAAGAGCTGATTTACACCGCTATCTTCGCCGTGCTGGGCATCCTGTTCATCGTGCTGCTGGCCATGATGTTCCTGCCGGGCAAGGACAAGGAACGGGACAGGGAGCCTGACATGGCGGACGCCTCCGGCTCGGAGCCTGTCATGGCGGAAATCTCCTCCCTCTACATACCGGGTGTCTACACAACGCAGCTCCTGCTGGGCAACGAGTCCCTGGACGTGGAAGTCATCGTGGATAAGGATTCCATCACCTCCATCCGCCTGGTGGAAGTGAGCGATTCCGTGGCCACCATGTATCCGCTGCTGCAGCCCACGCTGGATTCCATCTGCGAGCAGGTCTACGCGCAGCAGTCCCTGGAATCCGTCACCTATACTGCCGAGAGCAAGTACACCTCCCTGGTGCTGCTGGAGGCCATTCAGGCTTCCCTGGATAAGGCCGCGGCGCAGCCGGACGAAGAGGCCGCCCAGTAATCACGGGGGCTGTGCTCCCCGCGGCAAGGGATTGAGAAGCGCAGGGCGGGCGGGACTGCCCTGCGCTTTTTGCCATGCGCCAAATCTGTCCGTCAGATCAGCCAGGCGGGTGCATACCAGTTGGCTTCGTCTGTGGGGAGCAGACCGCGGCCCCTCCTCCTTCCCGGCATCGGGACTGCGGTTTTTTTCCTGATTTCTCGCTTCTGGCTCTTGCGGTATTGCCGGACATTACCCGGGATGTTATGTTTATTGCGCACCATTTTCCGCTTCCTGCAATAGCCAATCAACTATATTGTAAATCTCAATACCCTCATAATCATATTTCGGGTGCCTGGTCCTGGCAATGACCTTTTTGGGATAAGCATCCCGGATTTGCAGCAATGGAAAACATTCTCTTTCAAGAGTATTCTGATCCGAAATATTGTCACTGACCTGGATGTAGATTTTCTCGCTCCCTTTTTGCGCTACAAAATCAATTTCCTTCTGATACAATTTTCCGACATACACATCATATCCCCGGCGGAGCAGTTCAATACAGACCATATTCTCATATACCCTGCCGTAGTCCATATTCCTGCTTCCTAAAATCGCATATCGGATACCTGTATCGCACAAATAGAATTTTTCAGAACTCTCCAAATACTTCTTTCCGCGGATATCATAACGCTTTATGTCATAAAAAACAAAGGCATTGCACAAATATTTAATATATCTGCCGACTGTTACATGATTCGTTGTTGTCTTATCCGTTGTCAGCAGCTGACTGACCTTGTTTGGAGAGGTAAGGTTGCTGATGTTATCCATGAGGAATTCGCTCAGTCTCTGCAGGACCAACGTATCCGGCAAAGAATATTTCTGCACAAGGTCTCTCGTGACGATTGTTTCATAAACTTCCTTAATGTAATTTACTCTATCCTTTTCCGTTCTGTAAGCATAAGAACCTGCCAGTCCTCCCTTTATGGAATACTCGTCAAAAAGTTTTTCCTTATCGCCGGTCTCCTCATAATACTGACAGTATTCCTGAAAACTGAATGGAAACACATGAATCCCGATATAACGTCCGGTAAAAAGAGTTGCCAGATCGGCACTTAATAAAAAAGCATTGGAACCCGTAATATAAATATCATATTTTCCTTTGGAATAAAGACTGTTGATTGCCAATTCAAATTTGGGACACATTTGAACTTCATCCACAAAAAGGTAATTTGCTTTTTCCTCTTGAAAATGTTCCTCTACGTAAGCATGAAGTGCATGATACTCTCTGATTTCTTCATGTATCAGATCCATAAAGTCAATAAAGATAATATTGATGTTTTCATAATGATTTTTCAGGTACTCAATATATGCCTGCATCAATTTTGACTTTCCCGAACGACGAATGCCTGTGATGATTTTAATATCAGGAGTCTGGTTCAAGTCAATTATCCTATTCAGATACTTTGTTCTTGTTATTGTCTTCATATAATCGCCCGCTTTCAAAAAATAAATTTTTTTATTTTTTTGAAACCACATTGCAGTTCCCATTATACCAGCACAAAATAGTATATGCTGCATGACATTTTATGGATGATTCCCCGTCTCATAGCACCACCTGGCGATATCGGCGATGAGCTCCGCCGGAAGGGGCTTGCCGTAGGGAATCTGTATGGTCCCTTTGCTGGTCTTGTATCCCTCCAGCCGCGCTGCGAACGCCTGGACGGCCTCCGATCCCGGATACAGGCCCACATGCTTCTTGAATCCCGCAAAATGGATGATATTGTGCTTCTTCCAGAAAGTCGGCATGCTCCAGGAAAGCCGCTCCTGGGCATCCGGCAGGGCGGCGCGTATGGCATCCCTCACCTGGTTCAGATACGGTCTCGCCTCCTCCGGCTGGGCAGCGATATATTCGTCAATGGTATCCGGGGCTTTCCCGCAGTAATGACTCTGTTCCTGTCTCTGAAAAGTGCGGCCGCACTTGGGGCATTTCCACATTTCTGATTCCTCCTTCCATTCAGCCGAATCTCCTAAATCGTTCCTGTCCTCTCCCGCTTCATTCCCGTTCCCGGACCGTCACCCGGACGCTGTCCCCCGGCTGTTTCCCGATCCGCGCCCGGATGCTTTTCAGCACGCCGATGATATAGCAGACGCTTCCGTCCTCATTCTTTACGCCCATGTTCACGATGCTGCCGTCATAGGCCTCCCCGTCGAAGGTGGCGTGCACCTTCACCCTGCCCCGGCCGAACTCCTTCCGGATGTCGTAGGGGAAGACCACATACGCGCCCCCTGACTCCCCTGCCGCGTAAAGCAGGGATTCGTATTCATACACTTTGTCCTTCACTGTTTCACCTCATCCGTTCCGTTTTATATAGTATACCAAAAAACAGTATTTTCCGATATTGATCTATTTTATTCTTTCCCACGGGAAACATCGAAGGCGGCCCTACAAGGCGCAAAGCTTTCTCTTGACAGATTGGCAACTAGTTGCTATAATCCAATCATGCAATATGCAACTAGTTACCTATGAGGAGCGCCCATATGCATTTAAATGATTTGACCAGAAAATTCTCAGGCACCAGGGAAGACCAGGGCAAGGCGATCTTCAGCACCCTGTTCATCGCGGGGAACAGGCTGCAGACCCTGTTCGACAGCCATATACAGGAGCTGTCCCTGAAACAGTTCATGCTGCTGTCCATAGTCAGGCAGTCACAGGAGCCTCTGACTTTTACCCAGTCGGGGAACCTCCTGGGCTGTTCCAGGCAGAACATCAAGAAGCTGGCGGATGTCCTGGAGAAAAAGGGCTTCATCACCCTCCGCCAGAGCCCCTGCGACACCAGGGCCATGTGCATCTGCCCCACCGAAAAAGCGGACGACTATTTCCGGAAAGATTTTTCCCGGTATCGGGAAGAGCTGCGGTATCTCTTTGAGGTGTATACGGACGGGGAAGTGGAGACCCTTTTCCGGCTGCTGTCCAGGCTGTACGCCGGGATAGAGAACCTGGAGCGGAGGACATGCCATGAGGAAACGAAAAAGCCTGCAATGGAAAACGATTAAAAAAGGAGGTTCGGGCAGATGAAGACAATCGTAATCTACAATTCCCGGACAGGATTTACGGAAAGGTACGCAAAGTGGATAGCGGAGGCGGCGGGCGCCGACTGCATGGCCTTATCGGAGGCAAAGAAGAGGGACCTGAGTACATACGAAGCCATCGTCTTCGGCGGCTGGGTCTGCGCGGGAGGCATCAGCAAGCTGAGCTGGTTCAAAGGAAACCTGGACAGATGGGCAGGCAGGAAACTGATCGTGTTCTGCGTGGGCGCAAGCCCCATGGACAGCCCGGATATAGCCCCGGCCCTCAGGCGCGCCTTCGCGGACTCGGAATGGGCGAAGGTAAAGGCGTTCTACTGCCCCGGCGGCCTGAACTATGAGAAGATGTCCCTCTCCTCCAGGCTCATGATGAAGATGTTCCGAAAGACCCTGGAGGCCAAAAAGGACAAGACAGAGGACCAGCGGGAAATGCTGAGAATAATTTCCGCTTCCTACGACATATCGGACAGGAAATATATCCAGCCAATCCTGGACTGCCTGAAAAATTAGGCTCATGGTCTTCCGGCGGGGCTGCCTTGTGCCGCAGGCATCCCCATATCATCCCCAAAAGTCACAAGGTTTCCCAAATCAGGAAAAATACCTGATATTTTACCCTCTTCTTCGTAGAAAACAGCCGGATATACATAGTTCAGAAATCGATACTCCTTTCCGGGAATCATCTCAGCCCTGGCCCAGCCTCTCCGCCTCGTCCAGCCAGAGCCTCCCGCTGGCGTCCGAGGGCATGCGCAGGTCCCCTCTGGGAGACAGGGCCACGCTTCCCACTTTCGGCCCGTCCGGCAGGCAGGAGCGCTTGAACTGCTGGGCGAAGAACCTCCGGTAAAAGGTCTTCAGCCACTTCAGGATGGTTCCGTCCTCATACAGCCCCTGGAACGCCAGCTTCGCCACCCGGTACACCTTGGCCGGAGAATACCCGCAGCGCAGCATATAGTACAGGAAGAAATCATGCAGCTCATAGGGCCCCACCAGATCCTCCGTCCGCTGGGAGATCGTCCCGTCCACAGGCGGCAGAAGCTCCGGGCTCACCGGCGTGTCGAGCACGTCCAGCAGCACATCGGCCAACGCTTTATCGTCACATGTATCCGCGTAATACTGCACCAGATGGCGCACCAGTGTCTTCGGCACCCCCGCGTTCACCCCGTACATGGACATGTGGTCCCCATTGTAGGTAGCCCAGCCCAGGGCCAGCTCGGACATGTCCCCGGTTCCGATCACAAGGCCTCCCACACGGTTCGCGATGTCCATCAGCACCTGGGTCCGCTCCCTGGCCTGGCCGTTCTCATAGGTCACGTCATGGCAATCCATGTCCTGGCCGATGTCCCCGAAATGCACCGTCACTGCCTCTTTGATGTCCACCTCCTCCAGCGTGGCCCCCAGCGTCCGGGCCAGCAGGCAGGCGTTCTCATAGGTCCTGTCCGTGGTGCCGAAGCAGGGCATGGTCACCGCCACGATTGCCCCCCTGTCCAGCCCCAGCATGTCGAATGTGCGCACGGTGACAAGCAGCGCCAGAGTGGAATCCAGCCCGCCGGAGATACCCAGCACCGCCGTCTTCGCCCCCGTATGCTCGTATCTCTTTTTCAGGCCGTAGGACTGGATGGACAGGATCTCCTCGCAGCGCTTCCTTCTCTTCTCCGCATCCCCCGGCACGAAAGGCAGGGCAGGGAAACTGCGCTGCAGATCCGTCTCCGCCACCTCCAGCCGGAAAGGCACCTTCACATAAGCGGCCTCCGGCTCCTTGCCGAAGGTTCCCATGCGCCGCCTGTCCGCCAGGAGCTTCCAGACGTCGATGTCGCCGTAGAGGGTCTCGCAGGTGAACCTCTTCACCTGGGCCAGGATCGTGCCGTTCTCCGCTATCAGATTGTGCCCGCCGAACACCAGATCCTGGGTGGACTCCCCCTCCCCGGCGGAGGCGTACACATAGCCGCACAGCAGCCTGGCGCTTACGGATTTCACCAAAAGCTCCCGGTACTCGTCCTTGCCGATGGTCTCATTGGAGGCGGAGAGATTGGCGATGACAGTGGCGCCCTGCAGGGCATGGTTCACCGCCGGTGCGTCCGCCACCCACAGATCCTCGCATATCTCGCAGCCCACGGTAAGGCCGTGGAGGGTCTCGCAGGTAAAGAGGATATTAGTGCCGAAAGGAACCGATTTTCCCATGAAAGAAAAAGGCACAGGCTCCGCATTGCCCTCCGCGAAGTGCCGCCCCTCGTAGAATTCCGCGTAGGAGGGGATATTGGCCTTGGGAACCATGCCCAGAATCTCCCCGTCCCGGAGCACGGCGGCCACATTGTAGAGCCTGCCCTCCCGCTCCAGGGGCAGCCCCACCATCACCAAAGCATCCTTCCCCCGGGTGCGTTCCGCGATGCACAGCAGCTGTGCGGAGGCCTCCCGCAACAGGATTTCCTGCAAAAACAGGTCCCCGCAGGTATATCCCGTGATGCACAGCTCCGGGAACACGATGATCTTCGCGCCATTTTTACAGGCTTCCTCCAGCCTCTCGCAGATGACCCCCGCATTGTAGGCCGGGTCGGCCACCCTGATTTTGGGCGTCACTGCCGCCACCTTGATGAATCCCTGCTCCATGCCATCCTCTCTTTCCCGTCCGTTTTCCGGCAGGTTTTTGTTAGCCTTCTCTAACCACAGTCTTCCCCTGACTGCTTTCACTGCCTGCCGCGCCCACTGCCTTACGGCAGCCTGCTCTTCCGATAGATTCCCTTCAGCTCTTCCACGCTGAACCTGTAATGGGTATTGCAGAAGTGGCAGTTCACCTCCACCTCCCGGCCTTCATGGATCATGTCCTGAATCTCCTTCTTTCCCAGGCTGATCAGTACCTTCTTTATCCGCTCCTTGCTGCAGTTGCAGGAGAAGGCCACAGGACAGGTGTCCGTCACCTGGCAGTCCAGCCCCTCCAGGATCCGCCCCAGCATCTGCTCCGGGGTGTCCCCCGCGTCCAGCATGGCTGTGACGGAGGTGATTCCCGAAAGGTTGCGCTCCAGCCTGTCAATCGCCGCGTCCTCCGCAAAGGGCATCAGCTGCACGATGAAGCCCCCCGCCTGCCTGACGGTGTTGTCCCGCTCCATGAGCACTCCCAGGCCCACGGAGGAGGGCACCTGCTCGGAGGAGGCGAAATAATAGGTCAGATCCTCCGCTATCTCACCGGTCTGCAGTAAAGTCTGCCCAACATAGGGCTCCTTTAAACCCATGTCCCTGATGACGGAAAGCGTCCCATGTCCCACAGCCCCCGCCACGTCCAGCTTGCCCAGGGCATTGGCGGGGAGAATCACGTCGGGCACATTGGCATAGCCCTTCACGCCGCCCTTGGAATCCGCCGTCACCAAAAGGCCCTGCATGGGGCCGTCCCCCTTGATCTGCAAAGTCAGCAGGTCCTCTTCCCCCTTCTGCATGCTGCCCATCATGGCCCCTGCGCTCAGGAGCCGCCCCAGGGCCGCCGTCACCACCGGGCTTGTATCATGAGCCTGTCTTGCCGCCTCCACCACGCCTTTCGTGGTGCAGGCGAAGGCCCGGATCTGCGCCCCCGCGGCGGTGGCCCGTACCAAATAATCTGACATTTCGCACCTCGTTTTCTATCTGAATTCCCTTGTTTCCCTTCTATACTATCGTATCCGGTCTCTCCGGGCCGTCCAGGGCCTGTGCATCTCCCGGCGCTGCCGAAAGCGGCCCTTTCCGGCACAGGGAGTTTATCTTTCCGGCGCTTTGGCCACCAGGCAGATCCGCTGGCTCTCCGGGCTGACAGCCTCCCCGGTGTCCACGTCCCTGACCTCCACCACGTCCATGCCCGCCTGCTCTATCAGGTTCCGCATCTGCTCCAGGGTATAGCCCCTCTGGTAATGGGTCTCCTGGAAGCGCCTGAACAGCTCCCCCTCCTCCCGGACGAAGACAGTCAGGTCGTATTCGTTGATCCCCTCTTCCACGTCATAGAAATTGTCCCAGATGAAGCTGCAGTCCTCTTTGGTTTCCGTGATGGTGGCATCGCCGATGACTTCCCTGTACTTGTAGTCCGTATTGAAGTCAAAGAGGAACACGCCGCCGGGGTAGAGGAACTTTTTCACCAGGGAAAATACGCCAAGCAGTTCCTCTTCCTCCAGAATATAGTTCACGGAATCGCAGACACACAGGACGGTGCCCACAGTACTGTAGAGATCCAGCTCCCGCATGTCCTGCTGCAGATAGAGGATTTCGGAGCCGCTCCTCTCCTTCTTCTCCATGGCGGCGTTCAGCATGCTCCCGGAGGCGTCCACCCCTATCATGTCGTAGCCTTTCGCGTACATCAGCTCCGTCAGCGTCCCGGTGCCGCAGCCTAAGTCCACCACCAGGTTGCGCTCGGACTCCAAAAGCCCCTCCACGTCCCGCTCCGGCTTCGACACGCCGTATTTCCGGATCAGGCCGTCTATACGCTCCGCCCATTCTTCATAGGGGACATTGTCCATGAACCGGTCGTAAACACTTGCAAAGTCCTGATAGATATCCATCCTTGCCTCCCCTTTCGTCTTCTGTAGTTCTCTGATACCGGAACAAGCCTGGCTTACCGCTGTTTCCTGCGCCCGTTCCGCTCCATGGCTGCCAGAGGGCTTCCGCATCCCTCCTGACATCGCCCGGTTCTAGAACAGCACCCCCAGCGCCCCCAGCAGCCCTGCGCTGGCCAGCCCCATGATGATGCCTGCCAGCACTACGCCGAACAGCACCGCGATCACGCTGGACTTGAAATCCATATCCAGCAGACTGGCCGCCAGAGTCCCTGTCCAGGCCCCGGTCCCGGGCAGCGGGATCCCCACGAAGAGCAGCAGCGCCACGAACAGGCCCCTGCCCGCCTTTTCCTTCAGCTTCTCCCCTCCCTTATGCCCTTTTTCCAGGCAGAAGGTGAAGAACTTTCCGACGACAGGCTTGTCTGCTCCCCACTCCAGGACCTTTCGGGCGAAGAGGTAAATGATGGGCACCGGGAGCATGTTCCCCAGGATACAGACGATGTAGCTGGGGATCACCGGCAGATCCATGCCCAGCGCAATCGGCACAGCCGCCCTCAGTTCGATCAGCGGCACCATGGAAACAAAAAACACAAACAGATATTTCTTCAGCATGACATTCTCCATTCTTTTCTATTTAGGAATTGTCTACAAATAACTGCTACGAGTTGAAAGCCGTTTTCCTTGTGTTTCAGGGCTTTTTCCTACAGAAGTTGTAGCAGTTATTTTCCGACAGTTCCTTATTGATTCTACATTTCATCAAAAACGTCTTTTTGACACATAGTCCTTCAGGAAAGCCAGGAGCGTGTCCATCTCCTCCTCCGTTCCGATAGTGATGCGCAGGGAATCGGATATCCGCGGCTTGTTCCAGTAGCGCACGTAGATGTCCGCCTCCCGCAGGGCCTGGAAAATCTGCTGGGCCGGAATCGTCTCATGGGAGGCAAAGATGAAGTTCGCCTTCGAGTCCGGAAAGGTGAATCCCAGGGTCCTAAGCTCCCTCTTGACCCGCTCCCTGGTGGCCACGATCCTGGCCGTAATCGCCTTGAAATAGACATCGTCCCGCACCGCCTCCGCCCCCAGCAGCTGGGACGGCAGGTTCATGGTATAGGAATTGAAGGAGAACTTCACGTCATTCAGATACCCGATCAGCTTCTCGCTGCCGATGCAGAAGCCGATGCGCAGCCCTGCCATGGAGCGGGATTTGGAGAAGGTCTGCACCACCAGCAGGTTATCGTACTTCTCCACCAGGGGAAGCGCGCTCCTGCCCCCGAAGTCCACATAGGCCTCGTCCACCATCACCACCACGTCCCGGTTGGCCCGGACGATCCTCTCCACGGTCTCCAGGCTCTCGAAAAGCCCCGTGGGGGCGTTGGGATTGGGGAAGATTATGCCGCCGTTCGGCTGCCTGTAATCTTCCGGGCAGATGTGCCAGTCTTCGTCCAGCGGACATGTCCTATACGGAATCCCGTGCAGCTTCGCCCATACGTCGTAGAAGGAATAGGTCACGTCCGGGAACAGGATGGGCCGCCTGCCGTTGAAAAAGGTCATGAACGCCATGGAAATCACATCGTCCGAGCCCACGCCCACGAACACCTGCCCGGGGCTCACATGGTAATATTCCGCCAGCGCGTCCACCAAAACCCCTGTATCCGGATCCGGGTACAGGCGCAGCGCGCCATAGTCCATCCGCTTCAGCAGCCGCTCCACCCCCGGCGCGGGGGGATAGGGGCATTCATTGGTGTTCAGCTTGATCATGCCCGGCTTGTTTGGCTGCTCTCCCGCCACATATGGCACTACTCTCCGTACATTTTGTTCCCAGCTCATCTTTTATCCTTCTTTCTATTCCGTTTCCTGACTTTCGCGCTTCCAGGCCATGCCGCCCCGCAATGCTTCCCCTCAGCGACCTCGAACGGGCACTGCCCGAGTCGAAGCCATTCGCCCGGTTTACGGGAAATTTCCCGCAGCCTTCCGCTTTTCGGGCATCCGGCAGTTCCTCACTGGCAGCCCTCTCTGCCGCGCAGCTCCTCCCGGTAGATATCAGCCTGCTCCGGGCAACCCAATGCCTCATAGCAGCGAATGAGCCCCTCCAGGCTCTCCTTCCCGCCAGACTGCAGGGCCAGTATGGGCCTGGTCTCGTAGACGGCATTGTAGTACCATATGGCGGCCTCCTCCCAGTCGGAAAGCCCCTCGTAGAAATGTCCCATCTCGCAGCAGATTTCCGAGCAGGCCTCCTCCGCTATTACTTTGGATGTGTATTTAAAGAAGCTCACAGTATCCCCGGCCAGCCTGGCCGCCCTGGCCGCCACGCAGCAGGACTGTGCCATCTCCTCGCCGTCCCGCTCATTGTCCGCCGCTGCCTCCAGGAAGACCGGTGCCGCCTGGGCGAAATCCTCCTCGTCCCCCGCTATCAGCAGCTCCCTGGCATACATGCCCAAAAGCCGCTTGGGGAGCCGGTATCCCTGCCGCCAATGTTTCTGGAAATTGGCCAGATCCCGCTTGGCATGGCTCTCCCCCGGCAGATGGGTGATGACGATATCGCTGTCGTATATCACCGGCTCCAGGCGCACCGTCTCATGGATAGGGGCCTCCCAGACGAAATCCCGTTTTCTTTTGAACAGTTTGGGCCGATACTCCTCATCGTAATTGTACACCGTGTTGAACTGCAGCTGATTGGCGTACTTCATCTGTACAATCTCCACCTCGGGGAGCAGCGTCTCCTTCAGCAGCCGGAACCGCTCCCGGTTCTCCGGGGACAATACTTCATCCGCGTCCGCAGAATATATATATTCCTGAGTGGCCCTGGAGAACACAAAATTCCTGGCGGCGCTGAAATCATCTGTCCAGGGGAAGTCGTAGACCTTCTCCGTATAGCGCCTTGCTATCTCCCTGGTGGCATCCGTGGAGCCCGTGTCCGCGATGACAATCTCGTCTACCAGGTCAGCCACACTGTCCAGGCACCTCTCCAGAATCTTTTCCTCATTTTTCACAATCATGCACAGGGAAATCGTAACCATCTTCCACATTCCTTTCGCTCCGCTCAAAGCGCAAAAGTCGCTCCTCCTGTATGAACCATGTCCATAATACCAAAAAGAACGCCCAGGCACAACCATTATTCGCCAAACAACAGGATAATTTCGGCAAAATCTGTTGAGATTTCCCGCCGGATATGGTAGAATGGGTTCTGACAGGAGGATTTCATCATGTTCATTGTATTAGGCGGAGGTTTGCTGATCATCATCATCGCGGTGGTCATATCGGTGGTATCCAGCGTGGTATCGGCTGTGGCGGCGGATGTGGACGACTCGGAGGATTGATTCCGCTGTCCCTTCCGGCACAGTCCGGAAACCGGCATCGCACAGACAAGGCCTGTGACTATCCTGCGCAGAGGCGCGGGGCGTCACAGGCCTTTTGCTTTTGTACATCATCTGTCTCGTATATGCCTTGTCCTCAGCAACGCTGTATGCAAATCTTTCACTGTTTTACACCGCGCCGGGTTCATCCCTCTGCTCTACAGCATTCCCACAAGATACCCCTGTCTTCCATCACGCAGGAACAACGGCACTGTCTCCAACGGCGCTTCCACGTCCAGCCACACGCCGCCCTCATAGACCTCCCCGGTCCCCGCATGGGTCCAGGAAGCGCCCTGGGGCAGATAGACCCTGCGGCCTTCCGCGCCCTCATGGCACACCGGCGCCACCAGAATGTCCGGCCCGTACAGGTAGGCATCCGTGATATCCCAGCATTCCTTGTCCTCCGGGAACTCATAGAACAGCGTCCGCATCACAGGGGAACCCTTTTCATGGGCCTGGCGCATCACCTCTCTGGTGTAATCCCGCATCCTCTCCCGGATGCCGATGAACTTCACCAGGATGGGGTAGGCCTCCTCCCCGAAGCTCCAGATTTCATTGTCCGCCCCTGTACATTCACGCTCCTCCCCCGCCCGGTTCACGATGGGCTGGTGGGGCTGTCTGCTTCCGTGGAGCCGCATCACCGGGCAGAATGTCCCGAACTGGAACCAGCGCACCAAAAGCTCCCGGAACCCGGAATCCTCGATGTTGCCCCCATGGAAGCCGCCGATGTCCGTAGTCCACCAGGGAATCCCGCAAATCCCCATGTGCAGTCCCGCGCATATCTGCCTGCGGAAGTCTTCGTAGGTGGACATGATGTCCCCTGACCACACCAAAGCGCCGTAGCGCTGGCTGCCTGCCCAGGCGCATCGGATCAGGTTCACCACGTCCCTCTGGCCCATCTCCTGCTGCCCCTCGTAGACCAGCCTGGCATATTCCCGGGGATAGATGTTCCCGGTCCGGGCCATGGGGCCCGCAGAGGAAGTGTACAGGTCGAAGTCGTATGTGCCGAACTCCGGCTCCGCCTCGTCCAGCCAGAAGGTCCGGATGCCCATGTCCGCATAGTTCTTCTTAAGCTTCTCCCAGACGTACTTCCTTGTCCGGGGATTGGTAGCATCCAGGAACAGGTTATTGCCATGGAAGATCATCTGCACGTCCACTCCCATATTGCTCTTCAGCAGCAGCCCCTTCTGCTTCATCTCCTCAAAGTTCTCGCTGCGCACATCCACCTGGGGCCAGACAGAGACCATCGTCTCTATCCCCATCTCGCGGAGCTCCTTTACCATGGCCCCCGGGTCGGGGAAGTATTCCGGGTCAAAGCGCCAGTCCCCGCAGCGGGGCCAGTGGTAGTAGTCGATGGTCAGCACGTCCGGGGTGATCCCCCGCTCCTTGTACTCCCTGGCGATCCGGAGCACCTGCTCCTGGTTGTAATAGCGCAGCTTGCACTGCCAGAAGCCCAGGCCGTACTCCGGCATCATGGGGCTCTTCCCCGTGGCCAGGGCGTAAGCTTCCTCTATCTGGGCCGGGGTGTCCCCCGCCGTGATCCAGTAGTCCATCTGCATGGCAGACCGGGCCAGCCACTCCGTGGTATTGGTGCCGAAGTGCACCTCCCCCACTGCCGCGTTATGCCACAGGAAGCCGTATCCCTTGTCCGACAGACAGAAGGGGATGCTGGCCTGGGAATTGCGGTGTGCCAGCTCCAGGTTGCAGCCCTTCAGGTTCATGATCTCCTGCTGGTACTGCCCCATGCCGTATATCTTCTCCTCCGGCGATGCCTCGAAGCTCACCTTCAGCTCATACTCCCCGCCCGGCAGGGGCCTGAAATGCCTGGCCTTCTTCTGCAGCGCACCTCCGTTGGAAATCTCCCGCAACAAAAGCTCGCCCCTCTGGTTGTAGAAACCGATCTGCAGAGCATGGCCCCAGCCGTTCACCCACAGCCTGGCCTTGATATTCCCGTTTGTAATCGATGCTTCCCATTCCCCGATGACAATGTCCGCTTCCACAGGCTCCGGTTCCAGCAGCGCCACGCCGCCCTCCTCTACCTCCCCCGCAAAGACGGAGCGCACCCGCAGGCTGTCCTTCCCCCAGGGCGTCACCATGAGCGTCTCTCCGTTCTCCCTGTAAATCAAGCTGCCTTCCCTTACCTCAAAAAACTCCAACATATGCTACCCCTTTCCGCGCTGCTGCCATGTATTTTTCATAGCATAACACATTCCTATTTCCTCTTCAACCTTTTACGGCTCCTATCATCACGCCCTTCTCAAAATATTTTTGATTCATGGAGCATACCGATCAGAGCCTGCATGCCTGGCAGCCGAAAGTCAAATGCCAGATGGCCCATGAACTGATGGTCTACGACCCTTCCCTGACCCTGAAAGAGGTGGCGGCAGCCTATGGGTTCTATGATGAAAACCATTTCAGCAAATGCTAAAGAAAGCCTTCGGGTGCCCGCCTGGCAGGAACCACAGAAAATGAACAGCTTCCGCTGACGGACTACGCCAGTCAGCGGAAGCTGCGGGAACTGCTTTTCAATTGTCTGTGTCAGCCATCTCCCAAATACGCTGTCCCGCCTTAGCGGCATTTTACGCGAAGGGATTCTCCGTGGGATACAGCACGCCCTTGGGCTGGTTGTAGTTCAGATCCTCCACCGGCACGCCGATGTACTTGAACACCTCGTACAGGGCCTTTCCGAAATGGCCGAAGGCCACCGCGCCGTGATGAGGGTAGTTCTTTTCAATCAATACATGGCGGTAGAAGCGCCCCATCTCAGGGATAGCGAACACGCCGATGCCGCCGAAGGACTTGGTGGCCACGGGCAGCACCTCGCCCTGGGCGATGTACGCGCGCAGCTTGTTGTCCGCGGTGGACTGCAGGCGGTAGAAGGTGATGTCGCCGGGGATGATGTCTCCCTCCAGGGTCCCCTGCGTCACTTCCTCGGGAAGGGTCCTGGCCATGATCATCTGGTACTTCATGCTGCAGGAGGACAGCTTCTTGGTATTGGTGTTGCCGCAGTGGAAGCCCATGAAGGTGTCGTTGTGGGTGTAGCTGAATTTACCGTTAATGGCATCCTCGTACATGTCGTCGGGCACGGTATTGTTGATATCCAGCAGCGTGACCGCGTCCTCGCTGACGCAGGTGCCGATGAACTCGCTCAGACACCCGTAGATATCCACTTCACAGGATACCGGAATACCCATGCCAGTGAGACGGCTGTTGACATAGCAGGGCACGAAACCGAACTGGGTCTGGAAAGCTGGCCAGCATTTTCCGGCGATGGCCACATACTTGCGATAGCCCTTGTGGGCCTCGATCCAGTCAAGCAGCGTCAGCTCGTACTGGGCCAGCTTGGGCAGGATTTCGGGCTTCTTGTTGCCCGCGCCCAGCTCCTCCTCCATCTCCTTCACCTTGGCGGGAATCCTCTCGTCTCCCTCATGCTTCTTGAAGGCCTCGAAGAGATCCAGCTCGGAATTCTCCTCGATTTCCACGCCCAGGTTGTAGAGCTGCTTGATGGGCGCGTTGCAGGCCAGGAAGTTCAGGGGCCTGGGGCCGAAGGAGATGATCTTCAGGCTGCTCAGTCCCACGATGGCCCTTGCGATGGGGATGAACTCGTGGATCCTGTCGGCGCACTCCGCCGCGGTGCCCACGGGGTT
This sequence comes from uncultured Acetatifactor sp., assembly GCF_948601915.1. Taxonomy (NCBI): domain Bacteria; kingdom Bacillati; phylum Bacillota; class Clostridia; order Lachnospirales; family Lachnospiraceae; genus Acetatifactor; species uncultured Acetatifactor sp. The sequence goes on from NZ_CAPDXS010000011.1 coordinate 40,638, forward strand.
CTCGGGTATGTATGCCTTCACGTTGCGCAGCTTCAGGTTATAGCTGGCGTTGAGCATGCCGCAGTAGGCATCGCCCCTGCCGCCCACCAGGTTGTTCTGGCTCTCCTCGGCAGCCGCGATGTACATGGCGGGGCCGTCGAAATGCTTGGCCAGAAGGGTCTCGGAGATTTCAGGGCCAAAGTTGCCCAGGTACACGCACAGGGCGTTGCAGCCGTTCTTCTGGATGTCCTCCAGGGCCTGCACCATGTGGATCTCGCTCTCCACGATGCACACGGGGCACTCGTAGATGGCGTCTGTGCCGTACTTGGCGGTGTAGGCCTCTATCAGGGCTTTCCTCCTGTTCACGGACAGGCTCTCGGGGAAGCAGTCGCGGCTCACGGCCACGATGCCGATTTTTACTTCAGGCAAATTGTTCATGGGAATGATCCTCCTTTTCATAGTCATATTTGCTTGTCCTTAAATTATAACTGTTTTCCAGCAAATTTTCCATAGCTTTTACGAAATTAACTAATTTAACCGACTCCGTAAAAAGCGCCTCCGAAGAGATGCCTTTCCCTCAATAACGGGCATATGCGCCCAGAACAGCGGAAAAGCAGTGCTATTGCATATCTCTCCGGTGGCTCTGCCGGAAGCTTGTGGGAGTCTCCCCCACCGCCTTCTTGAACACCTTATTGAAATAAAACTGGTCCTGGAATCCGCACAATTCCGCAATCTTCCGGATGGGCAGCCTGCTCTGTAAGAGCATCTTCTTGGAACAGGCAATCCTCTGGTCCCGCACATACTGGTTAAAGCGCTTGCCAGTGATATCCTTAAAGCAGCGGCTCAGATAATTCGGGCTGACGCTGACCTGCTTCGAAGCATCAGTCAGCGTGATTTCTTCCGTAAAATGCTGGTCTATCCACAGCATCAGGTTCTGTATGGCGGAAACCACCTCCGGGGAATAGGAGCTCAGCCTGCTCTGAGTGGTGGCAAATACCCGGAAATTGTTCAGCCATTCCACCCACTGATACCACCAGTGGATCCCCGTCAGCGGGAACATGGCCGGGATATCCTTCTGCGGAAAGAAATGGTTCCACTGAATCTGTACGCAGTAAAACAGATTGTAGATAACCGGAGGCAGCAGCCTGGAGCGGCGGATTGTTTCCAGCATCTCCTCCATGCGCCCGGCATCCCAGATCCACTGCATGGAAGAAAGCTCTTCCTCCACCCTGACGTATCTGGGGCCGCTGAGACTCTCCGAATGCCCTAAAATGCTGTAGGCGTCCGCCGAATAGACGCTCAAATTGGGCAGCCTTTCATAGAAGAAGTCCCGGGAGAGGAACAGATTCACCGCCAGTATCAAATCCACTGTGGAGATATCCGTCCTGTCGAAGGTCAGCAGTATCCCCTCCCTTCCATATTGCTGTTCCATATCCAGAAGCCTGTCCTCCCCCAGTTCGCCCTCATACAGCAGCAGCCAGGAATTGCGGCTGACAGGGTAATGGGCCTTCGCCGCCAGCATATCCTCCTGGCGCAGGGCAAGCGTCTTCTGCTCCAGTCCCACCACCGCCACGGCGCTGAGCGCCTCCCTGCTGCTCTGAGGCTCCTGGAGCTTTTGGTGGTTCTGCCGATTGCGCAGGGCCTTCTCCTCAATCCCCTTCATGAATTGAATGGAATAGGGGGAATCCAGCTCCGTCTTCACGATATAGTCCGCCGTGCCAAGCCGCAGCGCATCCTGGATATAGCTGAACTCATCATAATAGCTGAGCACCACAGAGGTGATGAAGGGATGGTTCTCCCGCAGCCACTGCAGCAGTTCCAGGCCGTTCCCCCCAGGCATCACAATGTCTGTGAAGACTACATCTATCTCCTGCCCCTGCAGCACGGCAATCGCCTCCTGCACGCTGCCAGCCTCGGCCACCACCTGCATCCGGTATTCCCCCCAGGGAATGCGGTATCGGATCCCCGTGCGCACCAACGGCTCATCGTCCACAATCAAAACCCTCAGCATGCCCACCCTCCTTTTTCTCCTGCGCCTGTCCTGTCTGGATACAGATAGCAATCCTGGTGCCGCAGCCCTCCCTTCCTGTACCCGCAGTCAGGGTGACGCTGTCCCCGAAGAACATCTTCAGCGCCAGGCTGACATAGCCAAGCCCTATTCCGCCGCCTGCCGACACTGCCAGGAACTGCCGGTTCAACTGTTCCTCCTTTTCTTTGCTGATGCCCTGTCCATTGTCTTCGACCACCAGCCAAAGCTGATTCCTGCGCCAAAAAGCCTCCAGGCTTATCTTCAGGTCCAGCGTCCCTCCATGTTGAAAGCAGTTCTCGATGACAGGCTGCAGCACGAATCCGGGCATCTGCATGTCCATCAGGCGCTCCGGCAGATCGATTTCCTTTTCAAATACAAATTTCTGTATCCTGTGCTGCAGGTAAACATAATCCTCCGCGGCCCGAAGCTCATCCCGCAGCAGAGTCACCCTGTTCTTTCCGAGATTATGGTACAGAAGATTGTTCAACGCACGCAGCGTCTCCGCCAAATCCTCTTCGCCCTGCCCGGCTGCCTGCAGCCCGATGCTGTTCAGCGTATTGTGGATGAAATGAGGATTGATCCTGCTCAGAAGCAACTGGTTCTCCAGATATGTTTTCTGCCTGCCCTCCTGCTCCACCCGGGAGACCAGACGGCAGATTTCTATCCTCATCTCCTCTATCTTGTCCCAGTATTCCCCGAATTCCCTGCTCTGGGACGCGCCGTGTCCATGAAGCCCCGCCCTCTCCCCCTTAGACAGCTCCTTCGTGAAGGCATCCAGGGGCCTGTATGCGGCGCGGTAGATGGCAAATGCCATCAGAGCGGAGAAAAAGGCGTAGACCAGAATGATCATGACCACTTCCAGAAAGACGGAAGCGTAGAGTCTCTGATAATCCCCTCTGGGCACGCACAGGTACAGCCCCCACTCCTCACCGGAATATAGAAAAGGCACAAAGGACTTCTGCATTTCCTCCTCCGGAAAGCCCTCCCCCACAACCGCCGGAGATTCCCCGGCAGCGTAGAGCACCTTCCCCGCAGCATCCACCAGGCAGACAGGAAGCTGTTCCCCGTTGCTATCCTGTAGCTGGGAAAACAGGTCCTTCAGGAAATCGGAATCGCTCTCCATATAGACATAGAAATCGCGGCCATCCACATTTCCCGCCCAGCGCGCAAGGGACAGCACGAAATCCCCTTTCCCTGAAGCGTCTGCCGGAATCAGGAACTCCGTGTAGGGCTGTCTCCTGAAAAAAATCGGCCTGTCCGGTGCAGGCAGCATGAAGCTGGCATTGGAGAGAATGACGCCCTTCCCCTCTCCCGGAAAGCAGAAACAGATATTCCCCACCACCTGGCTCTGGAAATCATACAGGCATAGCTGCTCCATAATCCGGTTCGCCAGTTCTCTCCGCCGCAGCACCTCCGATGTCATAAGATAATCCTCCACCTGCACGATGATGCCTCCCTTATAGGTCAGCCCGGAAGCCACCCTGTGCATTTCCTCCAGGGCCTGGCCGAACTTCTCTCCCACCCCGTTCAGGCCCATCTGATAGCTCTCCTCAATGGTGCTGTCGAAGCGCCTGGCGATATTGCGGAACGTGAATACGGAGAAGAGCAGAATGGAGGTGCATGCACTGAGGATCACCATCACGATGATCTTTCCTTTTATGGATCTGAATCGAAAAGGCTTCACAGTCCCCCTCCTTCCACGCGAGCCGTCCCTGTGCTGTCCGCTTTCATTATATCGCATTCTCCGGAACATTTCATTGGATTCCGAAAAACTGTTATGGAAAAAACTATCGCCTTTTTTGTCTTATTTTATTCCCATCTGTTATGCCTGTGTGAGATTTTTTCAATATTCTGAATATAAAAATCTATGGAAACGGGAAAGTTATTGTGCAATAATAACGACATCATAAAAAGGAGGTTCCACTCTATGAAGCGAAAGACACTTGCTCTGTTATTGGCCGCAGCCCTGGTCCTCACCACGTCTGCCTGCGGCAATGCCGATACTTCCAATCCGGGTTCCAAAGAGTCCGGCCCCTCTTCCGGAACGCCTGATGCCGCCCCGGAATCCGGCGGCAGCGCTGCGGATTCCCAGAGCGACGCCACAGCCAGCCCTGCCGCAGAGGACGGCGGCTATCTCAAGGTATTCGACGGAATCACTTATACTACCATAGTCGGTACGTCCTCCGGAGACGTGATGCCGGAAGGCCAGACTGTGGAAGACAATTACTGGACCAGATGGTTCACGAACCTGACCGGCCTGGTGCCCGAAGTGATATGGTCCGCCTCAGGCAGCGCCTATGGGCAGAAAATGAATATGATGATCGCCTCGGGAGACATCCCCGATTACTTTGAGGTATCCTACTCCCAATATGAAGCGTTGGTCAAGGCAGACCTGCTGGCTGACCTGACGGAATATTACGACACCGTGCTGGATCCCCGGTGGAGAGAGCTGTGGGCCAGCGCCGATGACGCAGACTTAAAGGCCGTCACCAAAAACGGGAGGATCTATGGCATCCCTAAGGCAAACGGCCTGGGAGACTCCAATCCTCTGCTCTGGGTGCGGAAAGACTGGCTGGATAAGCTCAATCTGGAAGAACCCGCCTGCATCGGCGACATCGCGGAGATAGCCAAAGCCTTCATGACACAGGACCCCGATGCCAACGGCCAGGACGACACTTACGGCCTACCCATCCTCACTTCCTTCAATGCCGCTTACGGGGGCACAGGCAGCGTGGGCGATATCTTCACCAATTATGGCGCTGCCCCGGGACAATGGGTGGAGCAGGACGGGAGCATAGTCTATGGATCCCTCATGCCCGAAGCCGAAGAGACCCTGGAGCTGCTCAACGCCTGGTATCAGGAAGGCATCATCCCCAAGGATTTCGGCAGTTGGACGGGTGATATGTACAAGCAGGCCGTGACAGGCAGCAAGGCGGGCATGTTCTTCGGCCCCTGGTGGCTGAGCTGGTCCTACCTGACAGATACGGTGCTCAATGACCCCGCCGCGGAATGGGCCGCCTACGCCTGCCCAGGGAAAGCGGCAAGAATTACATCGGCGGCGCCCCCAATGCGGCGGGCTACAGCATCGGTGTGGTCAGCAAGAATTGCGAAGATCCTTCCATTTTCTTCTATGCGCTCAACAATTTGATTCACGGCATGACCCTGGACTCTTACAAGACAGAGCTGGAAACCGCACCTATCGAAAATATCTATATCCCCATGTCTGTCTATCCTCTTCCGGCAGACGCTATCATCATGACAGGCCTCCTGGCGACCCGATACGCAGCCGGGGAGATCACTCTGGAAGAAGTAGGGGAGCTGAGCTGTCCCTCCGAAGCCGTCTATAACCAGGCCATGGCCCAGGCCGCCAAGGTAGTGGCCGACAGTGCAGATCCCTACGACAGCATGGCCGACTGGTCCAATTCCGTGGGATATACGGTAGGCATGATGGCGCTCTATAATGCCAATGTAGAGTATGTCCGTTCCGTCTACTCCGGCACCACCTCCACCATGGAAAAGCGCAAGACCTTCCTGGACAAGCTGGAACTGGAGGCATATACCAAAATGGTGATGGGCGACACCGACGGAAAGAGCATCTCCGAATACTTTGATGAATTCGTCACCCAATATCTGGAACAGGGCGGCCAGGATATCACGGAAGAAGTACAGCAGGCTGTCGATGCCTCATAAAAGATGCGTTTCATGCCGTCTGACGCGGCAAAGACCACAGAAAAGGGATACGGCTTGCGTCATCCCTTTTCTTCTTTGGAAAGGAGTCCGTCTATGAAAAAGAAAACCCGTTTTTCCCAGCTTCCCTATCATCTGATGCTGCTGCCGGGAGTCGTATTTGTCCTGTTGTTCAATACCAGCACCTGGCTGGGAATCGCCCTGGCCTTTCAGGATTTCATTCCCAGCAGAGGGTGGTTCGGTTCCCCCTGGGTGGGATTTGAAAACTTTGAACTGTTCTTCAGCCTGCCGGACAGCTTCGCCATCCTGCGCAACACAGTGGTGATCGCAGCGGGAAAGATAACAGCCGGTACTTTGGTCTCCATCCTTTTCGCCCTGCTCCTCAATGAGCTGAAAGGCAGACGCCTGAAGAAATGTATCCAGACGGCAGTCTATCTTCCCCATTTCATCTCCTGGGTCATCTTCGCCACGATCATGCGCTCCATGCTCGGCACCGACGGACTGATCAACCAAATCCTCCGTCTGTCCGGAGCGCAGGAATCCGTCATGTTCCTGGGCACGCCCTCCCTGTTCCCAATCGTCATGATCGCCACGGAGACCCTCAAGGAGTTCGGCTTCGGAGCCATCGTATATCTGTCAGCCATCACGGCCATCGACCCCGCCTTGTACGAGGCTGCCGCGATTGACGGTGCCGGACGCTGGAAGCAGGCCATACATGTCACCCTTCCGGGTCTGCGCACCATCATCGTCCTGATGGCCACCCTGAGCCTGGGCAGTGTGCTGGATGCCGGCTTCGACCAGATCTTCAATATGTACAATGCACTCGTATATTCTACAGGCGACATCATCGATACCTATGTCTATCGGGTAGGCCTGGTCAGCTTCAACTACGGCCTCGGCTCGGCAGTGGGACTGTTCAAGTCCGTCATCGGAATCACTCTGATGGCAATCGCCTATTGGCTGGCCTCCAAATTTGCAGATTATCGTATTTTTTAGAGAAGGACAAAGAAAGGAAACTCCGCCATGCGAAGCAGATTGACTATATCACGTATTATTATCATTTTTATTTTGGTTCTTTTCGCACTGTTCTGCTTTTATCCCCTTTGGTATACCCTAATCGTTTCTTTCAGCAACAATGCCGCTGTCTCCGCAGGAAAAGTCTGGCTGCTGCCCTCGGGCCTGAATACGGAGTCCTACAAAAAGCTGTTGGCCGACACCCGCTTTTTCACTTCGTTCGGCGTCTCCGTCATCAGGACAGCGCTGGGCTGCAGCCTGAACATGCTTCTGCTGGTTCTTACCGCCTACCCGCTGTGCCTGCCGGAGAACCGGTTCCGCCGGGGCAAGGCCTACATCTGGTTCTTCGTGGCCAACATGCTCTTTTCCGGCGGCATGATACCGATGTACGTGGTGATCCGCAACCTCAAGCTGCTGAATTCCATCTGGGCGCTGATCCTCCCGGGTGCGCTTCCGATTTATAATATGGTACTCCTGATCAATTTCTTCCGCAATGTGCCTTATGAGCTGAATGAGGCGGCCACCATCGACGGAGCGAATCCCCTGCAGATTCTGTTCCGGGTCTATATCCCGGTGAGCATGCCCTCCCTGGCCTGTCTGCTGCTCTTCGCTTTCGTGGGGCACTGGAACGCCTACTTCGACGGCCTGTTGTATATCAACGATCTGAACAGGCAGCCGCTTCAGACTTATATTTATCAGATTTCTGCAGTGCTGGATCCCCAGACCATGACGCCGGAGCAGCTCCGGGAGGCATCGAAGCTGTCGGACCTGACTCTGAATTCCGCCAAGGTAGTCATCGCCATGCTGCCGATCCTTGCCCTCTACCCTTTCCTGCAGAAATATTTCGTCACCGGGATGACACTTGGCTCCGTAAAAGGATGACTATATCATTGTAATATTATCTGGCGAAAGCTGGCAGGGATTTTCCCCGCCAGGCGGGCAATACTATTCCTGAAGCCATAGAATCTGCGACTCAGATTCGCAGGCCACAGAACAGAAAGGAATGGTCATATATTTATGGAAGATAGAGCAAACGATACGAAATTCACCGCCGCTCTGGCGAAGAACACCCTGGACGAGATTCCTCAGCCCAAATCCGATGCCAAGGAAATCGTGGGCCTCGTAAAGCACAGCGGCAGGATCGACGGCTATCAGCTCTCCGACGGCTCTACCGTCAGCAAGGAGGAAGGCGTGCAGATGGCGAAATCCGGCCATATCAAGGGCGTGGGCGTGGCCCACAGGGGCGACACGGAATACCTGAAATCGGTTCCCGACAGCTCCGAGGGCAACAATCTGGGGAGCCTGCCCTCCGTATCGGGGTGATGGAGTTTCCAGCCATAACTACAGCCCGCACTCCAACTGGCAGTCGTAAGGCTCCTCTTCCACATGCCCCTGGTGGTACACTTCCGCCTCCACGCAGCCCATGGCCTTGTAGAAGGCCTGGCTCTCCACGGCGGAGTGGGCGGAGATGTAGAGCTTGCGCCCGCCCCTCTCCCTGGCCCAGCCCTTCGCCGCCAGGAACAGCGCCCGGCCCACTCCCTGGCCCCGCATGTCCTGGGACACATGGATGCTGGACAGATCCAGATAGCCCTGCTCTCCCCCGAACAGCGCCGCCTCCACGGAGGCAAAGCCCTTCAAGGCGCCGTCCCGGAAAGCAGCGTACACGAAGCCGCCAGTGGCCAGAGTATTTTGCAGGCATGCCACCAGCTTCCGGTAATCCTCCTCCGTCCAGTCGTCCACGAAGGGATCGTCCCTTATGACCCACTCCCCGTCTACCCGCCGCCAGCATTTTCCTACCTCCTGGCGGCGGATGAACTGCCCGAACAGTTCCCGGCAGATTTCCTTTTCTTCCAGTCTGCGATATTCTATCATAACTGCACTTTTCCTTTCTCCGCAAATCGCGCGGTCCCTTTCCTCTCCCGGCTCATTTCACCGCCCGGATCATGGGCGTATGGCTGTCGCTGGAATACCCCAGGCATTCCACGCCGGCGAAGCCTGCCTCCTGCAGAAGGCCCATCTCATGCTCTAATGTCAGGGGCGTGTCGAAATGGACGAACACATCCGCCCCGATTCCGCTCTTCTCCCGCCTGCGGGCGTATTCCGCGAAAAGGCATGTCTCCATCTCCTCCGACTCCGCTATGTAATCCGCCTCCAGGTAACAGCCGCCGGGCCTCAGGGCCTGATACAGCTTCCGGAATAAGATTATTTTGTCTTCCATCTTGAAGTGGTGCAGGGTCTCAAAGGATACCGCCGCGTCGAAGCAGCTTTCCCCGAAGGGCACCTGAAAATAGTCCCCCTGAATCAATCGGATGTCCCTGTCCCTGTGCTTGGCTTTCAGACGCTCCAGCATAGCGGGCTCCAGGTCGATGCCCGTGACACTGATGTCCGGGCGGAGCCGGAATATCGCGTCCAGCTCCAGCCCGGTGCCGCAGCCTATGTCCAGGAGGTTTCGCGCCTCCCCGGGAATCAGCCGGGCCATCCACTGATAGCTGTCCCGCCAGACAGCCATGTGCTCCTCGTATCCGCTGACGCGCTTCGCAAAGAAGCTCCCCATCTCCTCCAGAGGCTCCTCTGCGGTGTCGGCCAGCCATTTTTTAATGTCTTCAAATTCGCTCATTTTTCCTCATCTTCCTCTTTCAAAAGTCTGTCCATGGATGCCGTGGCTTTCGGAATCCCTGTTTGCGGGATGGTGCATCCGCCCAGCTCCAGCACAATCCGACTACCCACGTAATCCTGCGGCAGCTCCAGCTTTCCTTCCTTTATAAGCTGTCTGACCTTGCTCCGGGAGACCTGGCAGATTTCCGCCACCGCCTTGTCCGTCCTGATTTTCAGGCCCCAGGGGTTATGGATTGTCAGCAGGCTGCTTCCCGTCCGGTCCTGCCGGAGAGCGTCCTGCCGCCCTTGGCCTATCCGGCCCTCTGAATTTTCCTGGCTCTGTGGGCGTTCCCGGCTCTCCGGGTTCTCCCGCACCTCCATCGGCAGGATTCCATAGGCCACATGCTCCCAATCTATCTCGGCCCTGTTCTTCGTGAAAATCCCTTTGTCCATGCCGTACCGCAGAGCCGTCTCCCCATCGTTTTCCAGGAAGCGGCGGTACTCCTCCCTGGGGATGTCCTCCGGCTTCACCCTGTCGTAGATGGCCAGGTTGTAGGTGTGTCCGCAGCTCCCGCACCGGTAGATCAGCCAGACATCGATACGCTTCCCGTTTGCATTGACGCGGAAGCTCCCGGTGCTCTCATAGGCCGCCCTACAGCCGCAGCCTGAGCAGTTCCGCAGAACCTGATAGCCTGATGTGGGGATGATTCTATATTCAGTTGTATTCAAATAGCACATTTTGCGTCTCCTCTTACAGACAGGCGCGCAGTTTTGCCGCGCATCCTGTTCCTCCGGATCTGCAAAGGCTATTACCTCATTCTCTTATATTTGCAATAGCCTCTGCTACGCAAAACGCTTGGGTGTGGTCATAAGGTTCCCTCCTTCCGTGCATCCTCTCTTCCATGCGCTGCCTTCCCGCGCACTTCCTTTCTACCATACCAGAAAATCCCCGCCGCATCCACCTCAACCTTTTTTCCAAAAAAAGAGGTGGCTGGCCTCTCCTCCATAAAATGTGCGGCCACGGATTGTTAAGGCGGGGAAACTATGCTAAAATATCTGGAAAGGGAGGTGATGTGCTATGGGCAGAAAATTAAAAGTGTATCTGGATACATCGGTCATAAGTTATCTGCAGCAGGAAGACACTCCAGAGCGGATGAAAGACACATTGGCGCTTTGGAAGCAATTTGAAGCTGAAAAGTATGATATATGCCTGTCGCAGGTAACACTTGACGAGGTAGGTGAATGCCGTGAGCCAAAAAGAACGGTGCTGTATGAATATTTGAGCAAGATTTCTTATACGAAACTGGAAATTACAGACGAAGTTCTCAAAGTCGCAAACCAGATTATAGCCATGAGCATACTGACGCCGAAAAGCTTCGACGATTGTCAGCATATAGCAACTGCTGTAGTGCATGGGTGTGATTGTATAATATCGTGGAATTTTAAGCATATTGTAAATATAAAGACTATCAAGGGTGTCAGGGCAATTACGCATCTTGAAAGCTATAAAGACATTGATATCATGAACCCGTCTGTACTGTTGGGAGGTGGCGAATAATGGCGTATACATTGGAAATCAGCCCGGATTTTACGATTGAGGATATACACAAGATCCGTGAGCATAATTACGAAGTTACAAAGTACATGACAATGGAGGAGAAATTGCTTTATTATAATACGCCAAGGACAGATGCGGAAGAACAGATAAAAAGGCTTAGGGCAGGGCGCAATTAAGCGGCGTAAAATCGACTCAGAAAGGAATGAACTCTTATGGATACAAAAGAACCAAGGCAGCTCTTCCCAGAAAAGCTGATAGAAGCCCTGGACCAGGAGACTATCCAGGCCTTCCAGCGACTCAACGCCAGCTCCAGGGACCTGATGTCCTGCTACCGCTGCGCCATCATGGAGATCGAGACGAAGTTCCGCGTCCTGAACGAGCGCTTCTCCCTGCACCATGACCGCAACCCCATCGATGCCATCCAGAACCGCCTGAAGTCCCCCGAGAGCATCCTGGACAAGATGGTGCGGAAGAACCTGCCCTTTACGCTGGAAGCCATCGCGGAGAATATCTTCGACATCGCCGGCGTCCGGGTGATCTGTTCCTTCATAGACGACATCTATATGCTGGCGGACTGTCTCCTGCAGCAGGACGACATCCGGCTGATCCGGCGCAAGGATTATATCGAGAATCCCAAGCCCAACGGCTACCGCAGCCTCCATCTCATCGTGGAGGTCCCCATCTTCCTGCAGGACGAAAAGCGGCTCATGAAGGTGGAGGTGCAGCTGCGCACCATCGCCATGGAATTCTGGGCGAACCTGGAACACCAGCTGCGCTATAAAAAGGACCTGCCGCCGGAAGTCATCGCAAAGACAGAAGCCCAGCTCTACGAATGCGCAAAGCTGAGCTCCGTCCTGGACACCCATATGCAGGATATCAAAGATACGATTGAAAGCCATTCTTAGGGCCGGGAGTCCCGTACTGCTCCTCCAGGAGCGGGATGCCGTAGGCCCGGGGCGTGCCGTCGATGCGTTCCATGTACCTGCGCAGCTCTCCCCTGCAGTGCTCCGGCCCGCCTTCCCGCATCACCGTCCACATGGGATCCGTATCCGACCTGGAAGATTTCATCATCTGCTCCGTCCAGTCCAGGATCATCTTCGCCCCCCTGGCGCAAAGGTCGGGCCTTTCCGGCGCCAGATTGTGGAGCTCATGGGGATCGTCCTTCACATGGAACAGCATCTCCTCCGGCAGCAGGTGGTAGCCGCCATGGATGGTGCGGATATAGATGTAATCGTCAAAGCGCACGCTCCTCTGGCACACATGGGCACACTGAGTCAGCACCGCATAGGGCTTGGAGCAGTCCGTGCCGTCCTTTAAGGCTTTCGCAAAGGAGACACCGTCATAGCGGAAGCCGTCCCAGGTAGCCATGGAGGTGCCCAGGAGCTCCTGCACGGTAGGGGCCAGGTCCGTATTGTCATGGAAGCCCTTCACCACCGCTCCCTTGCGCATCCCCGGCCAGCGCACGATCAGAGGGATGCGGCACACGGGATCGTCCGCCATGCCATGCTCGGCATACACGCCGAATTCCCCCAGATCTTCCCCGTGATCCGCGGTGATGATGATTGCCAGGTCGTCGTCGTACAGTCCGTTCTCCTTCATCCAGTCCATGATCTTCCCGATATTGTCGTCGGTGTACCGGATGCCGTCGTCGTAGGAATTCAGGAAACGCCTGGCCTCCTCAAGGGTCTTCAGGCTGCCGGGGTGCTTGGGCAGGTGGGCGAAGCTGTGGTCATTCCAAGATCGGAAGAGCACACGTCTGAACTCCAGTCACCAGATCTGATCTCGT